>JBPCLX010000398.1:0-8976 GCA_051002815.1 Gemmatimonadaceae bacterium | reverse complement strand
TTCACGATGAAGGCGGCTCCCCCCGCTGTACTGAGGAGACCGCCCGCGATGAGCACGAGACGAATCTCATTCCGGAACGACACCGTCAGCGCGAACCCGGCGACAAGCAGCGCGAGGCCCGCATTCGACAACCACCAGTGGGCCCCGGCGAGACGACGGCTGTGAAGCGGGTGGCCTGTGAAGCGCGGTATGACGTGGTAGGCAACACCGAAGATCATCATGGACACGAAACCCAGCAGGTTCATGTGGACATGGGCTGGCCGGTACACAATCAGTGCCGGTCGCACGGTCATGAAGACGCCGAGACTCATACCCAGAGCGAACCAGACCAGGCTCGCCTTGACGAAGCGTCGCACGAACCAATCCATCAACGATGGCCCGGACGCGGCGCGATCGTCGCCAGAATGATGAGTGTTTCTTCCCCCGCCTCCATCCCGTGGACCTCACCCGGGTCGTAGACAACGATATCCCCGGGCCCCACGGCGCGCTCCTCGTCGCCACCGGTGACCGATCCCGAGCCGGAAAGAATAGAGAGAATGACAGTCGACACACTGGTGTGCGGAGGAACTCGCTGCCCAGGCTCGATGCGAAACAGGACCAGCCGCGCGTCGGGACCGTCGTGAAGCATGGCGGTCGCGGGGCGCTCCGGGTGCGCGGAAGTCGCAGCAAGTGCGGCTGCGTGCGGAGCGTACGTCTTCATCGCGCCGCCGTTTGGCGAATCGCCTCGAGCAGAATCGATGGATCGAGACCCTGAGCGCGAGCGGCGTCGCTGATGCTCATACCTCCCCCGCAACAGGTATCGATTCCGAAGCGGTTGAGGACCGCTATGGCTTCCGGACAGCGCGCAATGGTCCCGTTGACGGTGGTGTCGGAGTTCACGGGCACGTCTGTCTGCACAGGCGTCCTCGCATATCGCTGTGATCGCAACGGATGTGGTGTCAATACCCCGCCCACTCGGCGAGTGCCGGATCGTGAGAACACGACAGGGCAAGTGATGGCTGTCGCTGATGGAAACCAGCCGGGAAGCGATCGGAGCAGACGTGACTGTTGTCACAGTGGACCGGATTGGCGGACGATCGCGCCACCATGTAACTCTCGCGAATGGACGCCGTCGACTTTCTCCGCCAGATCCCGCTTTTCTCCAGCCTCGACAATGAGATGCTCGGTCGACTGGCCGCGCGTTGCGTGCGTCGCACGGTCGGTGCGGGTGTCGTTCTTTTCACGGCCGGCGAGGCATACCGCGGCCTCTACATGATCGAGTCTGGACGGGTTCGGGTGTATCGCATCAGCAGCGATGGCCGGGAGCAGGTCCTGCACATCGAGGGAGCCGGTCGTACGGTGGCCGAGCTGCCGTTGTTCGATGGCGGCCCCTACCCGGCGTCGGCGATCACAACGGAAGAGTCACGTCTCGCTTTCCTCCCGCGTGCGGACTTCGAGCACGCCTATCGTACCAACCCGGACTTCGCCCACGCGATCATTCAATCGCTCGGCAAGCGGCTCCGGCATTTCGTCCACGTGACGGAGACCCTGGCGTTCCGTGATGTCGCCTCGAGGCTTGCGCTCTTGCTCACCGGGTACGCGGAGCAGGGAGGACGCGAGACACCCAACGGTATCGAGCTCACTCTCGCCCGGACTCAGGAAGAGATTGCACTCGAGATCGGAGCCGCACGCGAGTCCGTCTCGCGAGCCTTCAAGCAACTTCTTGCGAAGGGGCTGATCGTGGCCGTCGATCGGGACCGGCTCCTCATCCCGGACCTCACGCGCCTCCGAACACTGGCCGCTCCCGGGAAGCGCGCACGAAGCTGAGAGCCGGTTGCTGCCGCGGTCGCGGCTGGGGAACGGACCATCAGGGCATCCCGGCCAGACGGAAGGCGCCTGCGACAACCGTCACATTCGTCGCACTGGTGCGGGATGAGCTTTCCTGCATGAATTCACATGCACATGTGGTGGCTGATCCGACTTCCGATTTCGCTTCCGAGTCCGATGTTCCGAGCGTCAGCGCCGTTGCCGACGTCCTGCGCGATGTTCTCGGCGCATACCTCACCACAGATCAGGCGGTGGATGCGATCCGGCATGTCGCCGTGTGTGGAGATCGAGTCGCGGTCCATCTCGGCGTAACCGTATCCGGTGCCGTGGAGCTCGCCGAGCTGGAGGCAACCGTCGCCGCGCGAATTCGCGACCTGGGCGTGACGGCGGTGGACGTACTCATCCGACGACCGGATGCCACACGGGGATTGTCTGGCAAGCACGGGTGGCGAAACCCGTGGGCCGATCGCGTCCGACTGGCCTCCGTCCGGCATGTCGTCGCAGTGGGGGCAGGCAAGGGCGGCGTGGGCAAGAGTACGGTGGCCGTGAATCTGGCACTTGCCTTGGCGCGCGACGGGTTGCGCGTTGGGCTCCTGGACGCTGACATCTACGGACCAAGCCTCCCACTCCTCCTCGGCATTGAGGACGGAGCGGCCCGGGCGCGCATGACGCCAGAGAAGCACATCGTTCCACTCGAAGCGCACGGGATTCCCTTGGTGAGTTTCGGATTCTTTCTCGGCGAGCGTTCGCCGGCGATCTGGCGGGGACCCATGGTCGCGAAGGCCGTGAAGCAGTTCGCGCGCGGCGTCGCCTGGCCGGAGCTCGACATCCTCATCGTCGACCTGCCACCTGGAACGGGCGATGTGCCGCTCAGTCTCGCCCAGACAATCGAACTGTCGGGCGCGGTGATCGTCACACAACCCGCGCGCGTGGCGACAACGGAAGCGATCAAGGCGGCACGCATGTTCTCCGCGCTGGAGGTTCGTGTCCTCGGAATCGTCGAGAACATGACGGGACCCTTTGGTGCTGGAGCTGGTGAGTCCGTGAGTCGTGAGCTGGAAGTTCCGTTTCTCGGTGCCCTTCCCTTCGATGCAACCATGGTTCTCGAGGGAGATGCCGGAATTCCGACTGTAGTCGCGAGGCCGAAGGGTCCGACAGCGGCCCGGTTTGAACTGGTAGCGCAACGCATCGCCGAGCAGCTCGGCTGGATGCGGCTGGAACCGGTCGGGCCCGATACAATGCGCGAAATGCATCCGCTCACCGACTCCCCTGTTCCCGCGAGCCACGACAGCGTCCGTGGCGCGCCTGCGACCAACCCTGAGTAGCCGGAGAACATGATGCGTAAAACGACACCAACCCGTTTGTCGGACCTTGCCGCAACGATGAACACGCGGAGCACCGAGGAACAGCATGAGAGCGGAGACGATCATGACCGCCCGCTGCTCGTGCTCGGGGCTCCCGGTATTGATGCATCGGGAAACCCGTTGACCAGTCCGAGCAACCGCCGCGCCTTTCTTGCCCGTGCCTCGACCTTGTCGCTCGCTCTTCCGGGGATTGGTGCTGCTCTCGCGGCCTGCGCGCCCGACGGACAAAGCAGTCGGCGTGACAGTGCTGCGTCGGCAGCCCA
Organism: Gemmatimonadaceae bacterium; assembly: GCA_051002815.1. Classification (GTDB taxonomy): domain Bacteria; phylum Gemmatimonadota; class Gemmatimonadetes; order Gemmatimonadales; family Gemmatimonadaceae; genus JALZIF01. The sequence continues at coordinate 5,543 of JBPCLX010000398.1, read as the reverse complement.
GCAAACGGGGGGCCGCAGCGGCGAGGATTCGCTCGGCCTGCACAATTCGAACAGCCGGCTCGATACCGCCGTGCTGAGGGATCCGGGACATGGCGCGTCGTCGGCGACAACCGCGAATTCTGATGCGGCAGCAGCGGCGCTCCGGCGCTATGACCCGGCGCTGCCGCCGCTCTCGGCGAACCGGACGCTTCGTCTGAATTGGCGGGCGATGGAGGTTCCGCTGCGGATTCAGGCGGATACCGTCGTCGCGGCGTGGACGTTCGAAGGGGATATCCCAGGTCCGATCGTGCATTGTCGGGTCGGAGACACCGTGGAATTCACGCTGACCAACGAGGTGGCCGTGCCGCACTCAATGGACTTCCACTCGGCGCAGATCGATCCGAAGGTCGCCTTTCGCTCGGTGACCAAGGGGCAGTCCGTCACGTTTACGTTCAGGCCGAAGTGGGCCGGCGCGTTCATGTATCACTGTGGTACGGCACCCGTGCTCATGCACATCGGATCGGGGATGTATGGTGCCATCATCGTATCGCCGCGCGAACCGCTGCCGCCGGCAAAGGAGTTCGTGCTCGTCCAGAGCGAGTTCTATCTCGCGGAGAGCGTGAATGGAGTGCGTCCGTTCGACTACAACAAGATGCTGTCGACGCTACCTGACTACATGGCATTCAATGGCCGCCCGAACCAGTACATTGACAATCCGATTCGTGTGAAAGTGGGCGATCGTGTCCGGTTCTGGGTCGTGAACTGCGGCCCGACCCATCCGTCCGCGTTCCACGTAGTCGGCGAGCAGTTCGACACCATGTACCTCGGCGCACCCCCGGGCACGCCCATCCGCGGCGTGCAGACTTGGGACGTACCGCCTGGCGGCGGGATGTGCTTCGAGCTGGTGTGCGACGTTCCCGGAGAATTTCCATTCGTGAATCACGCATTCGGGCACGCGCAGAAGGGCGCGATTGGATTCCTTGTCGTCGAGCCGTAGCGAGACACGCTGATGCCGACAGGACCTTGCAACCGGCGGTTGTGGCAGGAGTGCGTGTGTCGATTCTCCCTGTTATCCCGGAGGACGCGAGACCTGGTATCAGTGGAGCAGCAGATACTCCCGAGGTGAGCAGGCGGGCAGGTGTACACGCAGACCTCAGCGACGAGCACCTGGAAGGGATCCTCGTGGCGTTTTATGCCGCCGTTGCTGACGATCCGCTGCTCGCCCGGTACTTCGCGGTGGTCGACATGGCAGCCCACAGGGGGGACTCGAACCCCCACGGTTTTCACCACTGGATCCTAAGTCCAGCGCGTCTACCAATTCCGCCACTCCCGCGGAGGCGCGCGGCGAGGGACGAGCGACGCGTGACGCGGGGAGGACCAGGGTTCGCCCCGCATAGCAAACTTATTTGCTGGCCGTGGATACGAGAAGGGAGCAGCAGGACACCCCGCCGTTCGTGGCGCTCGCGCTCTTTCTGCGTGCCATCCCCACTCTACACCCGCATCGCGCGTCGCGCATCCCGCGTCCCGCGCCTGACCCCCCGACTCGCAAATTCACCACCCGTGTCGACTTCTGCGGGTCGCGCAGATCGTAGGTCAGCAGGCTCACGATGTCGCCCGAGCGGGCCGCCGACAGAACGCTCTCCAGATCTTTGGCGGTGCGGATCCGCTTCTCCTGCGGGTGCAGCACGTTGGTGATCACGAAAAGCGGACCGATGCGACCGTAGGCAGGACCACTAAGGTCGACATCGGTGACGATCACTCCGCGCTCGTCATCCCGCAACGATGCCTGACGAACCTGCTCCGCAGTGAGGGAACTGCGCGCGCTGCTCGTCTATCAGTGCCGGAGCGGCCCGAAGCTCTTTCGCGTGCTGCGCGGGCGAGGCGTAAGGCAACGTCTCGCGGCAGCGGCCGCCGCGCACTTCCGTCGATGGTGGGTGATCGCTACCTACCGTGCCGTCACCGCAGCCTTTCCCGGCGTGTACTTCGACTCGCTCGGAGTTCCGCGTCTGGGTCCCTCATAACCTCAACTGTCTGAATCGCCGGATGCGGACCCGCATGTCCGGTGGTGTGGGAGGGTTGGGGAGAGCAATCTCCCCTCCCTATCCCGATAAGCCTCCTCGCTGCGACGGCGGAACCGACGTTGCGCGGCGCGGGGAACTGCGATATGGTGGCGGTGGGTCCAGCACTACCGCACCAGGTCGACGACCGTTGTGCATCTCCCAGGGCGTACCATGACATCGTTTTCCGAGCCCGTCCGGCGGGCCGCGTCTCGAAGCAGCGAACTGCCTGTCGGCCATGCAACCGCCGTGACGGGACGGCGCGGCTTCCTCGTCTTACTCGCTGCCGGCGCGGCGGCCCTGGTGGTGGCGCCCGGCGCGATGTCGGCCGCAGGCGCTCGCGAGCACAACGGTCCCAGAGTCCGCAATGACCATCCCGAGCCGCGTCCCGGCATCGACGGCTCCAACGTGCTGACGGCCAAGCAGCTCGGCGGTGCCGCTGACCTGATCGTCCTCTTCAACGGCGTGCGCGCAATGCCCCACATCGCCGACGGCATTCGCTGCTACTGCGGCTGTGCGGCGGTCGAGCGCTACCGCTCGCTGTTGAGCTGCTACGAGGGGGTCGGCATGGCGCAGCATTGCGAGGTGTGCCAAGGCGAGGCGCGGCTGGCGCACAGCCGGTGGAAGGAGGGGCAGTCGCTGGACCAGATCCGCCGCGCGATCGACGCGCGATTCGGGGGCTAACTTCCGCCGCGGCTCCGAGCGCACGCGCCCTTCACATTCGAGCACGCCCTTTTCTTAGAGGCCCCATGACTACGAGGCATACCCGTTCGCGCCCGTCGCTGAGGAGAAGCATCGTCATCGCGCTGGCCGCGATCGTCTCGGCGCTAACGGTGGTCCCATCCGGCGCAGAGGCGCAGAAGTTCCGCATCAGCCAGCGCGCCACGATCAGCCAGAAGCTCGGCAACACGCTCGTGTCGCTGGACTATTCGCGCCCCACGGCGCGCGGCCGCAGTGACCTGTTCGGCGGCGTGGTACACTGGGGCGAGCTGTGGACGCCGGGCGCGAACGAGGCCACGGTGCTCGAGGCCAGCGATACCATAACGCTGAACGGGCACAAGGTTCCGACGGGCAGCTGGTCGATGTGGATCATTCCCTCGCAGGTCGGCCCATGGGAGCTCGTGCTCGATTCCCGCGATTCGCTCTTCCACACAGAGCGTCCGGAGCTCAAGGACGATCAGATCCGCTTCCCGCTCGAGGTCAAGCTCGATGCGCCTCACGAGGAGGCACTGGCGTGGACGTTTCCGCGTATCGCGCAGGATGGCGCCACTATGCGGCTGAACTGGGGCACGATGCAGACCGATCTCGAGGTCGGCGTGAAGAGCAACGAGCCGGTGCTCACGGTTGCCGCGGATGAAGCCGCCAAGTACGTCGGCAAATGGCAGGTCACCTTCAAGCCGAGGCCCGGAATGACCCAGGGCCCTCCGCCGGCAACCGCAACCATCAGCTTCACGGATGAGGGGCGGCTGCGCTGGACTTTCCCGCCCGGCGTGTTCTCGCCTCCGTCTTCCGCCAAGCCGGCGGCCAGCGAGGCGGACGCGAAGATGACGCCGCAGGAGCGGGAACGCGCCGAGGCGAAGCGCAAGCTCTCCGCGTTCAGTGAGGAGGAGTTCTCCTACGTTCTCGTGCCGCGCGCGCGCGGCGTGTTCCTCATGGGCTGGGTCGACGACGGCCAGCTATACGACGTGGAGGAATTCTTCCACGAATTCGAGTTCGAGGGCGATCGCGCGGTCCGCCTAACGCTTCGCAACGACAAGGACGAGGTGATGGGCACTGCAGTACGCGTGAAATAAACACGCGGCCGTGGACAAGGCGGGTAAAGGGCCAGTCGCCCGGCTCGGCAGTGGATGCACGAAGGGGACGCGCAGGAGCGCGTCCCCTTCGTGCATCTCGAGCGTCCGGATCCGCCTGTCAAGAAGCTGGGCTACTGGCCCCCGTCGCGCCCGTCCACCGGCGTGTACCCCGGGTGCAGCCCACTCAGGAAGAACGTCGCCACCAGCGCCAACCGGTCCACGCCCTGATCGATGGTTTCGATGCCATGGCCGCCGGTGGCGGTCTCGAAATAGTGGACCTCGTGGCCGAACTCTTCCAGGCGTGCGACCATCTTGCGAGAGTTGCCCACCGACACCCGGTCGTCGCGCCTGTTGCTGGTGATCAGGAAGGGCGGGTACTCGGCGGAGGCCTAGATGGGATCCGCACTCCGCAGGTTCAGGAACTGCTGCTGCCCGTCGCCGCGGTATCGCTGGCAGCGCAGCACGGCTACCTTCGTCTACTGGCGAGCAGTGAAAGACTTCGAGGCTTGTCTCCCCCGCTTCCCGCGCAGGCAGCGACCGGACCGCTGTTTCGCGCACACGCCAAGGGGCATCATGCCGTCATTGCGGTGGCAGAGGGTCCAGGACGCGCTCTGGGCAGCACTCGAGCGCCAGGCACCTGCGCGTGACGCATTCCTCGCCGAGCACTGTCGTGGCGATTCCGAGCTGCTGGCTGAGGTGCGTTCGCTGCTTCAGGCGCACGAGCGAGCCGGCGAATTCCTCGGTGGCGCGGTCCCCGCCGCTGCCGGAGTCCCGCCGGGCGCAGCCACGCGGATCCGGCACCTCTTCCAGGAGGCCGCCGACCTCACCACGGAAGCGCGCGCGGCCTGGATGGATGCAGTTCCCCTCCACGACGTGTCTTTGCGCCGCGAGGTGGCGGCGCTGCTGCACGTGTACGAGCACGGCGTGGGGGGGTTGGCAGGCGCCGATCCCTCACCTGGCCCGGACCCTTTCCTGGGCCGGACCATCGCCCAGTACCAGGTCTTGGAAATGCTCGGGCAGGGAGGGATGGGCGTTGTCTACAGAGCCCTGGATACCCGGCTTGGCCGCGTCGTTGCTCTGAAGTTCCCGGCCCCACGCCTCGCCGGCGATGCCGACGCGAAGGCGCGCGTGATCCGCGAGGCGAGAGCGGCCTGCGCGCTGGATCATGTGAACATCTGCACCATCTACGAGATCGGCGAGACGGACGCGGGGCAGCTGTTCATCGCCATGGCGTACTACGCGGGTGAGACCCTCGAGAAGAAGCTGGCGCGGGGCCGGCTTTCCCTCGACGAGGTTCTCGCCGTTGCCATTGCCGTGACTGAGGGGCTGGCCAGGGCGCACGAGCAAGGCATCGCGCACCGGGACATCAAGCCCGCGAACGTGATGGTGACGGGGGACGCAATCGTGAAGCTGCTGGATTTCGGTCTGGCCGAAGCAGCGGACGAGCGGCTCACTGAGGCAGGCGTGGCGCGGGCGACTCCAGCCTACATGAGCCCGGAGCAGGCGCGCGGCGACCGGATGGATCACCGCTCGGACATCTGGTCGCTGGGCGTAGTGCTCTACGAGATGCTCGCGGGGCGTCGCCCGTTCAACGGAGGACATGCCCAGGCGGTCATCCACGGCATTCTGAACGACGAGCCGGACGCCGTGGCCACGCTGCGGCCGGAGGTCCCCGCGTCGCTCGAGCGGATCGTCGTCCGGGCGCTGGCCAGGC
>JBPCLX010000397.1:0-6161 GCA_051002815.1 Gemmatimonadaceae bacterium | reverse complement strand
GCCTCCACCGCCCTGTCCGCCACCCTTGCTCCCGCCCTGACCCTGCCCGCCCTTGGAGCCGCCGCTCGATCCCCCTTGGGGATTGTGATCCGAGCGCTCCACGCCCTTGTCGCGATCTGGCATACGTCCTCCGAATTGGTTGATAACCCGCATCGACCTTCAGATCTTTCGTACGTCCGAGAGAAGGCAATGGACGTGCCTCATAACGCGCGGGGCGGCGGTTGACCGCTGGTCAGGGGCGCCGGTACGTTCACCTGTCCGATCCGCCCTTCACGGTGCCCCACTCATGCGCTTCGTATCACCTCCACTACTTGGTCCCGGCGCGCGCGTCGCCCTGATTGCGCCGGCGGGACCGCTCGGTGATGAAGGCGGGTTGGAGCGTTCGATCGAGAATGCCCGTGCACTTGAATGGGAGCCGGTTCTGGGGCTGCACATACGCGAGCGCCTCGACTATCTCGCGGGATCCGATGCCCACAGAGTGAGCGACCTCAATGGCGCTCTTGGTGACCCCGCCATCGATGGTATCTGGTGCGTGCGAGGCGGTTATGGCGTGCTGCGCCTTCTCGAGATGGTCGATTTCGAGGCGTTGCGTCGAACGCCGAAACCCGTAATCGGCTTTTCCGATATTACGGCGCTGCATGCAGCGATTGGCACCAAGGCCGGAGTGATTTCCTACCACGGCCCCACCGCTCGCGGCATGCTCTCGGCATTCTCCAAAGCGTCGCTCAAACGTGCGGTGATATGCGGGGTTGATTCAGCCGGAGCAGCCGAGAAGGCCGAGGTGCTAGTCGGGGGAGTCACGCACGGCCGGCTCGCTGGCGGCAATCTGGCGGTACTGGCGGCACTCGCCGGGACGCCCTTTTTCCCCGATCTCCAAGGGTCGATTCTGGTGCTCGAGGACGTGAACGAGCCGGTATATAGAATCGATCGGATGCTCCAGCACTTGCGATTGACCGGCGCGCTTTCCGGGATCGCCGGGCTGATGTTCGGCGCTTTCACCGAGCGCGGCGAAGCCGACGATTCGGCGCCGCTGGCCCGGGTACTGCGCGAAACAGCCGAGGCCATTGGCGTCCCATGCCTGGCGGGTGCGCCGATAGGGCACATCGAGGAGCAGTGGACGCTGCCGCTCGGCGCGCTCGCGGAATTGAATGCAACCGACCGTAACCTGACGATCGACGAAACTGTCCACGCCTGACGAGGATCAATGAAGAGCCGCGAACAATTGCTGGCCGAAACGAGGGAGCGCATCAGTGAGATCACCCCACAGGATGCGGTGTCCAGCCACGAGAACGGCGAGGACGCCATCTACCTCGATGTTCGCGAGCCCGGCGAGTGGAATCTGTTCCGGATTCCCGATGCGGTGCACGTGCCGCTCGGCGATCTCGACGAGACGCTTACGGACAGAATCCCGCCTGACAAGCGCGTAGTGGTTTACTGTGCACGAGGCAACCGCTCTGTGTTCGCCGCCGACACCATGCAGCAGTTGGGCTATCGGAACGTCGCTTCCCTTGCCGGCGGCATTACTGGCTGGGCGCATGCCGGCGGCGCGATCGACGACTCGTGAAGTTCCGTGAGACGCCGCTGGGCCGCGATTCCTTCGAGATCGCGCGGGCGCACTTTCCACCGATCAGAGGGGAAGTGCGTCACCCGGAGGGACGTCACCGCGGTACTGTGGTGCACGTGCATGGCTTCAAGGGATTTGCACGCTGGGGATTCTTTCCCTATCTGGCCGACATTCTGGCTCGGGGAGGCATTCGCGCGATCACCTTCGATCTCTCCGGCAGCGGGGTCGGGGCCGACCGCGAATCGTTCACAGAGCTGAATGCGTTCCGTGACAACACCATCTCGCGTGAGCTGGAGGATGTCGCACTGGTGCGGGATCATGCGCGCGAGCGGGGATGGCTGGAGGATCGATACGGCATCTTCGGCCACTCTCGCGGGGGCGGGATTGCAGTGCTGCACGCGGCCCGTGATGCGGGCGTAGCGGCGATCGCCACCTGGTCGGCGATCTCGACCATTGCCCGGTGGTCGCCTGACGACCTGGCTCGCTGGCACGCCGAGGGCGAATTCCCAGTAACCAACGCGCGCACTGGCCAGGTGCTGATGCTCGGGCCGGCGTTTCGCGATGAGGTAGAGCGACAGGCTGATGCCGATCTGAGCATCACCGCGGCGGCCGCGCGCCTGACGATCCCATGGCTGCTCGCGCACGGGAGCGCCGACGAAACGGTGCCGTTCGAGGAGGCTGAGCGACTGCGGGAGGCGGCGGCCGCCGCGCAGCTGCGATTCGCGCGTATCGGGGGCGCGTCCCACACGATGGACGCCAGGCATCCGCTGCCAATTCCGCTCCCGCCAAGGCTCGACCGTGCGGTGACTATGACGGTGGATTTCTTTCGGTCGAGTCTCGCGTGAGTCCGCTGAAGGATGTACTCGCGCACCCCGACGTGCGGCGCCTTGCCCATGCGCTCTCTTCCCGCTCGGCGACGCGTCTCGATGAGGTGGAAGAGGTGCGGCGTGCCGCGGTCGCCCTGCTTGTTCGCCTCGGTGACGGCACATCGCTCGAGCTGCTGCTCATCAAGCGCGCCGATTATGCGAGCGATCCGTGGAGCGGGCATGTCGCGCTGCCCGGCGGACGGCAGGAGCCAACCGACCCGTCGCTGCTCGATACCGCCATCCGGGAGACCCGGGAGGAGATCGGGGTCGACATAGCCGAACACGGCGCATTGCTTGGAGTGCTCGATGAGCTGGGTCCGAGCTCGCCCAGGCTGCCCCCGCTGAGCATTCTACCACATGTGGCGGTGGTGGAGCGGAGTCTGCCACTCACTCTGAGTCCGGAAGTGGCCAGTGCATTCTGGGTGCCGCTCGAGACCTTGAGGCACCCGACTGCCTCACGAGAGGTGGATCTCGATCTGGCGACCGGAGTGATGCGTGTGAGCAGCCTGAGTTACAAGGAGCACATCATTTGGGGACTAACCGAGCGAATCCTGCGCCAGTTCTTCGCGTTGCTCGATGCGGATATGCCCGGCTGACCTGCGAGGGTATTATTCGCCTGCCAGCGCATTGCCCCACGGCTCGCGCTCGCTTAGTACGCAGGGCCAGGGAATACACGCTCCCGATCCGAACCACACGTGATGAAACCCGAGCGCCGCGAAGACTACACTGCGCCCGTCGAGGATTACCTGAAGGTGATCTACGAGCTGGAGCGCTCGGGTGGAAGCGCGGCTACCAACGAGATTGCGCAGCGACTGGCGATCGCGCCGGCGAGCGTGAGTGGAATGATCCGACGGCTTGCCGACCAGGGGTTGCTCGAGCACGAGCGCTACCATGGTGTGCGGCTCACCGACGAGGGACGGCGTGTGGCGCTGCGAATGATTCGCCGCCATCGGGTTATCGAGGCCTATCTAACCCAGTCTCTCGGCTACGAATGGGATCGCGTTCATGACGAGGCGGAGCGCCTGGAGCACGCCGCGAGCGACGAGCTGGTCGACCGCATGGCAGCCGCGCTCGGCGAACCGCAGGTGGATCCGCACGGCGATCCGATTCCCACGCGTGAAGGTACGATCGACGAACGGGTGCACCGGACACTGGATGAACTCGGCCCTGGCGAGCGCGGCCGTGTCGTCAGTGTGAGCGATCGGGATGGAGCCCGTTTGCGATATCTCGGCGAGTTGGGCCTTACCCCGGGCGTGGACGTGGAGGTGCTGGAGCGGGCACCCTTCGATGGGCCAATCTCCGTGCGGGTCGCCGGCGAGAATCAGCGGATCGGCCCCGGCCTCGCCGCGATTGTCAGAGTTCAGTCGGCCGGATGACGGAAAAACGGAACGTCTCTTGCCCCTCTCTTTGCAGAAATCACAGCGGCACGGAGGAGTGAGTGGCAAATCGCGACGTTCAAATCGATCCCAATGCAACGATCCTCGACCTCGTCTCTCGGCTGGGGGACGACGGCAAGCGCTTGCTTGGAGACGAGGTGCGGCTCGCCAAGCTGGAGGTAAGCGAGAGTGTGCACGAGGCCGGACGTGGAATGATCTGGCTTGGCGTCTCGCTGGCTTTCGCTTTCGTTGCCCTGACCGCGCTCACGGTGGGGCTGTCGGCGATGGTCGGGCGAGTCCTGACCGATTCCCTCTGGCTCGGCACGCTGGTCACCGGAGTTCTGTGGCTGGCTATCGGAGGGCTGCTGGTCGTCAGCGGAATCTCGGCGTTCAAGACGCCATCATTCACACTGGCGCAGACACGGCGCGAGCTCGTCCTCACTCGCGACGCTCTAGCGCGCGGGAACGGGCGTTAGGCTCATCGCCGCCCCGGTGATGCCGAGTCGGTCGGCATCGCCAGCTACCGCCCGAGGCGCATCTTGCTGATCGCCGCGCTGCTCGCGCTGCAGCTCGCCGCCAACCCACAGCAGCCATCCCCACCGCGAACCATAACCATCGACCAAAGGCTCGCCGAGGACGCCGGACTGCGCGTCGGCGGCCGAGTGGAGGTTGCGCCCGACCCGGATGCGCCATGGGAGACCGTGATCATTGCCGCGATCACCCGCCGCCAGGCGGATCCGAGCGAGATCGCTCGCGACGAGCCGCGCGTGCGGCTGCATCTGGACCACCTCCAGTCGCTGCTCGGCTACGGCGATCGCGTTGACCGATTCGCCGTGGCGACAAGTGAGGACAGCGCGACAGCGGCCGTACGCCGGATCAACAACGCCGCTTTCGGCTTTCAGGCGCACCGGTCGACCGACATCGCGGTGGAAACCTCGGAAACCTTTCTGGTGGTCACGCGGTTTCACCGTGCGATAGGCGTAATAACGATTGTTGCCAGCGCCATTTTCCTCCTCTGCATTCTGCTTATCAAGGTCGAGGAGCGCCGGCGGGACGTTGCGGCGCTCCGCCTGATGGGTATTTCCCGCTCCACCGTTCTACGGATGGTCGTGGCCGAAGCGGCAGTCATCGCGCTTGTCGGCAGCGGGCTCGGCGTGCTGATCGGCTACGGTGTGTCGGCGGGGGTGAATGCATACTATCAAGCCGTGTACCGTACGCCGCTGCGGTTCTCCATCGTCACGCCGGATATAGTGCTGTTTGCCGCCGTGCTATCGCTGGTGCTGGGAGTAGCCGCCGGCGCGCTGGCTGCGCAGCGGCTGGTACGGACGCCGCCGCTGAAACTGCTGGGGCGTTAGGTGCGGGCTCGTCTCGCGGTGCGATCGCTGCTGCGGCACCGGGCGCGTACGGCGCTGGCGGTTCTCGGAGTAGCGGTGGCCGCGGCGATGCTGCTCGACATGGTGATGCTGTCGAGCGGGCTGCGGGAATCGTTCGCGCAGCTGCTTACGAGCCGTGGTTTTCAGTTTCGGCTCGCTCCACGTGGCACGCTCCCTTTCGATACCGAAGCGACGATTGCACGGGGTACGGCGATTGCGGCCCGCCTTGCTGCGCATCCCGACATCGAAGCTGTGAGTCCGGTGCTTGGTGCTTCGCTTCACCTCGTCCGGGACAGTGGAGCGGTTACGACCTTTGGGCTTGGGGTTCACCCAGCACTGCAAGGCGACTATACGCTCGAAAGCGGTCGCGACATCAGTGACCCGGATGACGTGGTCGCCAACGAAGATTTCCTTGGGCTGAGCGGGATGTCGGTGGGCGATACCCTGGTTCTCGCCGCCGGATACAACCCTTTGCTGCGAACGACATCAGGGGAGCGTCGGCTGGTTGTCCGCGGCGAAGCACGCTTCCTCTATCTCTCGGACGCGCAGCCGGCGGTGGCGCTCACGCTACGCACTCTGCAGGAGATGACGGGCGCAGCTCGCGAGGATCGTGTCTCGCTGCTCATGGTGCAAACCCGTAATGCAGCGCACATCGACACGCTCGATTCGTGGATCGAGCGCGTTGCACCGACGGTAAATGCCATATCCACGCGTGAGGCATTGGCCAACGTCGATGCGCGACTGAGCTACTTTCGGCAGATCGCCTTCATACTCGGTGCGGTCAGCCTGGTGGTGGGCTTTCTGCTCGTGACCACGCTGGTAACCGTCTCGGTGAACGAGCGTGCGGGCGAGATTGCCGTAATGCGCGCCATCGGGATCAGCCGCCTGCACATCGTCCAGCAGATCGTCATCGAGGGGATTGCAATCAGCGTAGCAGGTGCCGCGCTCGGGCTGGCGCTCGGACTGGTTACCGCCAGATACC
>JBPCLX010000396.1:0-8701 GCA_051002815.1 Gemmatimonadaceae bacterium | reverse complement strand
TCTGCGGCTCGGTCGTCGCGAAGACGAAAACCACGCGCGGCGGCGGTTCCTCCAGGATCTTGAGCAGCGCGTTCCATGCCTCACGAGTGAGCATGTGCGCCTCATCCACGATGTAGACCTTGTAGTGCGAGTCGGTGGATGGGGCATACATCGCCCGCTCCCGCAGGTCGCGCGCGTCATCTACTCCGCGGTTGGACGCTGCATCTATCTCGACGACATCGAGCGAGGCCGACCCACTCCAGATCCGTGTGCACGACGCGCATTCGCCGCACGGCTCGCCCTCGGATTGCGGCGATGCAGCGGACTGTCCGAATATTTCCCCCTCCAACGCGCCTTCCCCGAGTCCCGCCTCCCGCATCCCTCGCTTCTCGCAATTCAGCGCCATTGCCAGCACACGAGCCAGCGTCGTCTTACCCACCCCTCGCGGCCCGCAGAGCAGATATCCGTGCGCAACCCGCCCGCGGGCGATCGCTCCCTTGAGCGTGGCCGAGACGTGCGACTGCACCGCAACATCCGCGAACGTCTTTGGGCGGTACTTCCGGGCGAGGGAGAGGTACATTCTGCGGGAAGAGGGAAGCGGGAAGCGGGAAGCGGGCGCGGGAATGGGGAATCGGCATGGCAGAACCGATTCCCGATTCCCGATTCCCAATTCCCCAGAAAAAAAACACGCGGGCCCCGGAGCTCATTAAGCCCTCGGAAGCCCGCGTAATGCCCCAGGTCTGACGGAGCAACGTCGAACACCACACGCCGCTGCTACCTTCGGGGTCCTGACGGGGTTAGCGGGCCGCCGCCCTCCGGGACCTGGGACACCGGAAATATAGCGGCGAGGGCGGGAAAGGGACTAGTCCCTCTTTCCCATCGCCCCTCCAATGACTTCAGCGGCCTTCAGCACCGAGCCGACATCCACATCGAGATGCGTTACGGCGCGAATGCGCGTGCGCGACCAGGGGGTCACCAGCACGTTATCCAGCGCCGCGGCGTGAACTATCGCAAGAGCATCCACACCGGATGGCATGTCAAGCATGACAATGTTCGTATCCGGTGGCACTACGCGGATCCCGTGTGCTCCTTCGAGCGCGGACGCGAATAGCCGCGCGTGCTCGTGATCCTCGGCCAGGCGCGACAGGTGGACGCTCAGTCCGTGGAGTGCGCCGGCAGCCAGGATTCCCGACTGCCTCATGCCGCCGCCGAATCGCTTGCGGGCGCCGTGCGCCGCCTCAATGACCCGTGCGGATCCCGCGAGCGCCGCGCCCACGGGTGCGCCGAGGCCCTTCGAGAAGCTCACCATCACCGTATCGGCACAGCTCGCAAAGGCGTCCAGCGACGTTCGCGAGGACTCAGCGGCGTTCCACAGCCTTGCCCCGTCGAGATGAACCGGAATGCCACGCTCGATGGCCAATTCCTGAATCGCGCGCAGCGCCGGCAGTTGCGTGACCCGGCCCCCTGCGCCGTTATGTGTATTCTCGACGCAGATCAGACTCGCCCGTGGCGCGTGCTTCGAAGGAGGCCGCAGCGTCTGCTCCAGATCCTCGGCGGTCATGACGTCGCCGCTGGGAGCAACCATGCGCAACTGGACGCCGCCTATCGCAGCCGTCGCCGCCATCTCGTAATGCACCACGTGGGCGCCGGCGTCCGCGTATACCTCCGTTCCCCGCTCGGCCAGGACCCAGATCGCCGCCTGATTGGCCATGGTGCCACTGGGGAAGAAAAGCGCCTGCTCCTTGCCGAGCATCGCCGCCACGTGTTCTTCCAGCCGGCGCACCGTCGGATCGCCGTCCAGCACATCGTCCCCCACTTCCGCTTCGGCCATGGCGCGACGCATGGCGGGAGTCGGACGGGTAACGGTGTCGGAGCGCAGGTCGATCGCTGAAGTCATGCGAAGCTGCCGTAGGATGAAGAACGACGGACCCTACACAGTACCACCCGCGGGAAGGTGGTCAAGTCAGCGGTGGTAGCAATCGCCTCGCACGCCGGCCACAAAAAAACTACGCACCGCGTCCCGAGTTGCGTCGGGCGCGGTGCGCAGTAAGTGTGGGTAGTGGCTCGATCGCCCTACACCAACACAAGCCTTCAAACAGCCTTACGACGGCGGATTGCGCTTGCGCTCCGCAGGGGTCGTCACTTTCACGTCAGGCACCGTGACCATCACGGTGTCGGTGCCAACGTCCACCGTTGGCATCTGTACGGTATCCGTCACGGTTCCCATGACGGGCCGCTCGACCTCATACTCCCCTTCTCCGGTCTTATCACACGCGGCGAGCGCTGCCGCGGAGACCATTGCTACCGCCACTAGAATCCGACGCACCGTTACCTCCCATTTTAGGCCTTGCGGTAGGGATAGAAGCAACCTTTGGGCCACGGCGAAGGGCATTATTCGCCTGATACGGCCCTGAACGGTCGCTCGGAGGCGGTCCGGCTCGCTGGGCATTCAAATCCCGTCGGGATGCCGGAAGCGACAGATCCCACTGTCGTGAGGCATGAGTTCTAGTCTCCAAACGTTTCGCGCTGGAGTCGACGTACGCGCCGCAGCTCGTATACGCGCCCCACTTCGCCACCCATGATGAAAAAGAACGACGAGTAGTAGACCCAGAGCACCACGATGATGACGGTATAAAGCGTACCCGTGTAGAGGCTACCGGGACTGAACGAGCTGAGGTAGAAAGTGAAGATGATCTTGAACAGCTCGAAGAAAATACCCATGAACAGGGCCCCGATGGCGGCCGACTGCCAGCGGATCCTTCGGCTGGGCAGAAACTTGTACAGCGCGAAAAACATCAGCGTCAGAAAGAAAAAGGCAACCGCGCGTCCAATGGATTTCGTAAGGCCGCTGATGATCTCCGCTTCCAGGCCGGTCTGCTGGAGCGTCTGCGCGCTGCGTACGGTGGCGATACCGATGTAGGCGTTCAACACGGAGTAGACGGCGAACAGCAGGGTGGACACGACGGTGATCTGTACATCGAAGAGTTTACCGCCGACGATGCCACGCGTTTCTTCAATGTCGAAAACGTCTGCCAGCACGGAACGCAGGGAGCCGAAGAGTCGGGTGGAGAACCAGACGAATCCCAGCAGCCCGATGAGGCCAACCTGGCCGCGCGCTTCCACGATGGTGTCGAGCAGCCCATGAATCGGTGAACTGGGGCTTTCGTCGTGAGGCGGCAGGAGATTGTCGATGAATTGATAAACGGACCGCGATGCGGCAGCCGTGTCTTCATCGAGCAGATAGCCCAGTCCCGACAGCAGCAGCAGCATGAACGGGACGGCGGCCAGGAGGATATTGAATGATATCCCCCCGGTGAGAAAGAAAATGTTGTCTTCGCCGGCGTTGTCCCACACGCGCTTGGCGTAATCGCGCAGGACCCACCAGACACGTAGCGGTAGCGGGCGCTCGGCCATCGGAGGCGGGCGCGCTCCGCTCGCTAGGTTCCGCCGGCTGGGGGCGTGCCGCTTCCGTCGCCTCCCTCATTCGACACGCGACCCCGGGAAGTGCGGACGACCTCACCTCCGGCCTTGTATGCCGCCTTGCCTTCGGCGATTCGGCGTTCGAGCTCGCCTCGCGCATCGTGCGCCGCCTGGCGGCCGGCGCGCACCGCCTCCGACGCCTGACGCTTCTTGATCTCGATCGCCGTCCGGGCCGTATCGATTCGGTCCTCGACGGTTCGACGAGCCTCGTCATAGCGATCGACAACCGCATCCTGTACCTGCTCGGCGGTTTCACGTGCCCGTTGACCTGCCTGCCGCGCGCGGCGGCGAATTTCGCGGCGCGTCTCGGGCCCGGACTGGGGAGCGAACAGCAGGGCGAGTGCGGCGCCCATAGCGAGTCCCCAGGCGAACGAGCCGACTCCACCACCATGCCGCTCGATGATCACTACCGCGTCGTCTTCATCGTAGTCTTCGTAGCTCATTACTACCTCCTAAAGGCTCAACGTCGTCCCTTTCCTGTAGTCTTGCGGTCCCGCGATTTTGCGGTCGCCTTTTTTCTAGCAGCTGGAGCGGCGACCGGCGCGTCAGGATCGGGCGCCTCTGGTTCTGCCTTGGGATCGGGCTTCGACGCCAATCCATCCGGCGATCCGTCCAGCATGGCCAGCAGTTCGGATCGCATGTCGCGTTCCGACATGCCCGCCAGCTTGGCGGCACGCTCCAGCTTTCCTCCCGCATCGGCGAACTTTCTGAGCACAACGTGGCGCCGCGCTTCACTAACTGTCGAACCGGCTGGAAGGGTCACCACCGCAGTGGCGCCGGAGTTCCGGATATGGCGTGGCATCAGGTCGTTGGCGGTGATCTGCCCGCCTCGCGACATGATCACGGCGCGTTCCACGGCATTCTTGAGCTCACGTACGTTACCGGGCCACTCATACGATACAATCCAGTCCCATCCATCATCGGTGAAGCCAGTGACGGTTTTCTGATTCTCCTTCGAGAAGCGCGCCAGGAATTCGGTCGCAAGCAGCTGCATGTCACCCATACGCTCCCTTAACGGGGGCAAATACAGGTCCACGACGGCTAGCCTGTAGTAGAGGTCCTCGCGCAGCTGATTGTCGGCGATCGCCTCCTGCACGTCGCGGTTGGTTGCCGCAATGACGCGAATGTCGACGGAAATCTCCTTCTTTCCACCCAACCGCCGCACGGTTCGGGTCTCGAGTGAGCGCAGAAGCTTGACCTGGATGTCCGGAGCCATCTCCGCCACTTCATCGAAGAAGATCGTACCCCCGCTCGCCATCTCGAACGCACCCGGTTTCTCGTTGGTTGAGCCGGTGAACGCCCCCTTCTCGTGGCCGAACAGTTCGTTCTCGAGGATGTCCTTGGGAAGGGCGGCGCAGTTCAGGGCGAAAAAGGGTCCTTTTACACGGTCGCTCTTGTTATGCAGGGCGCGGGCAACGAGCTCCTTCCCGGTTCCCGACTCGCCGAGAATCAGGACGCTCGCGGTTGACGGTGCGACCGCCTCGATCATTCGGTAGATCTCCCGCATCTGCTCCGACTGCCCGGTGAGGTCGCCGAAATGCGTGAACTTCTCGAGCTTGGACTCGAGCACGCGATTCGCCTCGCGCACCATGTACTTCTCCATCGCCTTCGGCATCAGCGCCTTGAGCCGTGTCAGCTTCTCCGCATCCAGGGGCTTTTCGACGTAGTCATAGGCGCCGGACCTCATCGCCTCGATCGCGCTGTCGACTGTTCCCTTACCGGTGACAATGATGCATTCGGTGGCTATACCGGCACCCTGCATTTCCTTCATCAGGGCGATGCCGTCGAGCTTGGGCATCATCAGATCGGCCAGCACTACGCCGTAGGCATCGCTGGTCAGCAGGCGGAGTGCCTGCTCACCATCATGGGCGACGGCTACGTCGTACCCCTCGTCTTCGAGGACGGCGCTCAGCCCAGCCGTGATCTTCTGCTCATCATCGGCGATCAGAATCTTCGCTTTCTGCATTCCCGCTCCCTTATCCTAACGTGTCGCTACGTCATCACGCGGTATGCGCAGCGCTATGCCGTGAGGCACAGTTTGCACCGCAATTCCGCAAGCTTCGATGGAGGCTGCCAGGCCATCCGGCAGCACGAACTCGTTTTCCCCCGCCACCTCCACCACCACCGCATCACGCTCGTACACTGCCTCGCACCGCACGGTCTCGCCACCCTGTACCGCTTCGAACAGCACCGCCGCCAAGGCTCCGCGCACCGCCTCTCCGGCGGCGGCGACAGTCGGCGGCACCGAGTCGGGCAACGTCACAACCAGCGAGCCACCGTGCGCCACCGCCACGGCCCGCGCCAGTGTCGCGATCGGTACCAGTGCACTGCCCACTTCGACAGGCACGCGCACCGGGCGTGCAACCGCCAGGAGCGCGTCCGTCAACCGAATCGCTACTCCGAGTTCGGCCGCCGCTGCCTCGGCGAAGCCGGTGAGCGAAACCACATCGCTGTGCGCCCGGCTCACGCGGCCCCGCAGCACTTCCAGATTCAGGGAGACGACGTTGAGCGGATTGCGCAGCTCGTGCGCAACGGCGGCAGTCAACCGCTGCAGCGCATACAGCCAGAGCTCCGCGGGGGCCGCTCCCGCGGCCAAGCTACTCGCCGGCGTCCGGGTCGTCGGGCGCCGCAGCGACGGCCACCCCCTCGGCGGGCGACCGGCGATGCTGAGGCAGGACGCGAATGTGCTTCTCGACGAGTGGCGCCGTTCCAGCGACCCGCAACGTGTCGAAGAGAAATCCGAACATGTCGTCGTACGCCGATGCCAGTTTCGCTTTCGTCTCTTGCGGCAAATCCCACAGCTTCTGCTTGAAGGGACCGAGCGCCTTCTTGCGGGTCTTGTAGTAGAACTGCTCGTCGCTGTCCTTGGGTTTCCGATCCTCGGCGGCGTTCCCGTCGAGCCAGGCGTAGATCTCCTGCCTCAGGTCGCCAGGCAGCGCGTCGTAAAGCATGTTCTGAAAGTTCGTCGCCAGGTGAATCTCGCACGTCTCGGTCTCGGGAAAGTTCCCGAACGCGCTCGCCGGCAGAGTCGATGCTCCATGCTGCACGGCTCCCGCCAGCCGGTATTCATCGCGGGCGACGCGTGAAAGATCGGCCAGCGTCTGAAAATCCAGCTTGACGTCGGCGATGCTGCCGTCGGGAAGCACTACCCCGCCGTGCGAGGTACCGCTTTGCACGCTGATCTTGGACAACCCGGCGATGTCATGGCCTCCCCGGTCCTGCAGTGTGCGGCTGAACCCGCTCATGAACGCCCGCAGCTCTTCCACCGTGCTGTTATGCGCTCCGACTTCACCGATCTCCCCGCCAATCGAGACAGTCACGCCGCTTGGCTCGCGCTCGCGGATGTAGCGCGTTATGTCCACCGCCACTTCGTAGTTGCTACGCTGTTGCTCGTTGAGATCCTCGACCGACAGGTCCACAAGGGTGGAAGTATCCACGTCGATGTTGTAGAAGCCCGCGTGAATCGCCTCGTTCGCCAGCTGCTTCACCGCGGCGACCTCGCCGGTAGGATCGGCTACGAACTTCTTGGGATTGACCTGGAAGTGATCGCCCTGAATGAACACCGGACCGCGGAACCCCTCCCGCAACGCCGCGGCGAGCATGACAGCCACGTATTCCGCGGGCCGCTGCTCCGTATACGCGATCTCGGAGCGGGCGATCTCGAGAACGAACGCGCCGGTGTTGGTACGATTGGCAGTCCGGAAGATCGATCGGGCAGTGTCGTAGGACATGCCGCGGATGTTCATCGCCGGGACGGTGAACCCGCCGCATTCGCCCCGGCCTCGCGCCAGGTAGAGATCGTGGATCGACGAAGGCCGGACGCCGACCGCCTGGGCGATCTCCCAGATCAGCCATCGGGCATGGTCACGCCGTTGTCCCCGACTGAAAACCGCGTCGCGCACCAGAGCGTCCATCCGTTCGGAGGCGAGTGATCCCTCGCGGACGACGGTCACTTCCCCGTTGTCCATGCGCAGATCGTCTCCGAACAGGGACTCCGCCCAGGGTTCGTGTGCCGCCATCAAGCCTCCAAAGTCGGGTTGCGGCGCCGGTCGTTCGGCGGCGTCGCGCGTTCCTTGTTTTCCAGCGTCTCCCCGGGAAGGTGACCGGTCGGGGTACCGGTTCGCAAGTGCTGCAACTAGACCACACTACGCTGCGTCGGAACGGGGATGTCATCCCATTCCCGGCGCGCCGCTTCCGCATCCTCGCGCCCCATCAGGGCGTAGGTGTATCGCTTGCCCAACTCCACCCCCGGCTGATCCAACGGATTGACGCCGTACCATTCGCCGGCGAACACCGTGGCGATCTCGAGAAGCATCAGCAGGCCGCCGAAATGGTGAGCGTCGAGTGCGTCGAGGGTGATCGTCAGATTTGGCCGTCCACGCTGCGCGAGTGCCGCCGCGGTGGCGCGGCGCTCCGCGTCCAGCAGGCCACCAAGCAGTTTGCCACCGAGATAGGCGAGCTCGGGAATGTCGGCGTGGAGCGGGGGAATCTCGACATCGACCGCCGGCTCGGCCACGTGGACGAACGCCACGGTCTTGTCCCGCGGCCCTTCCATGAACAACTGAACCTGGCTGTGCTGGTCGGTAGCGCCTAACGCCGCGAGCGGAGTGGGCCCGACCGAGGTGCCATCGGGGCGGATCTTGCCCAGGCTCTCCGCCCAAAGCTGCACGAACCACAGCGCCAGCCCGCGCAGCGGGTCCGCATATGGCATGAACACGTGAGTGTGCAAGCCCAGCTGAGTATCCCCCAGCCATTCGAGCGCGGCGAAGACTCCGGCGGGATTCTCGGCGAGCGACTCCGCTTCGCATCGGACCTTCATCTCGGCCGCGCCCTCGAGCAGCGCTTCCACATCGACGCCTATCAAAGCGGCCGGCAGCAACCCGACGGCCGACAGCACGCTGAATCGTCCGCCTACGTTAGGTGGAACGGCCAGCGTGGCAATCCCGTCCGCCTCGGCAATGCGGCGGAGCGCCCCCTGGTGCGGATCGGTGATGAAAACGAGATGCCCTACCGCCTTCTCGCCCAACTCCGTCTCGAGCCGGCCGCGCACGATGAGGTATTGCGCCATCGTCTCCGCCGTTCCACCCGACTTTGATATGACCAGAAACAGCGTTCGCCCGAGTTCCAGGCGATCGAGCAGTGACATGATCGTCACCGGATCCACGTTCTCGACGACGTGCAGCCGCGGGAAGTACTCTCGCGCTTCGTCGTCGAGCTCATTCCAGTTCGGCGGCCGCAGCGC
>JBPCLX010000395.1:0-4829 GCA_051002815.1 Gemmatimonadaceae bacterium | reverse complement strand
GCCGAAGTTCCAACCGTCGGTCTGGTGCTGAAGACACTGAACAACGCCTTCTTCATAGAGATGGAGGCCGGAGCGCGCGAGGCGGCCGACAGCCTCGGCATCCAACTCGTTGTACAGGCTCCCGAGCGGGAGCTCGACGTCGAAAAGCAGATGCAGATTGTGGAGAATCTGATCCAGCGGCGTATCGACGTTTTAGCGCTGGTGCCCTCCGGATCGCGCGAGATCGTACCCGCCATCGTCAAGGCGAATCAGGCGAACATCCCGGTCGTAATCGTGGACACGCGCGTTGACGGCGAGGCGCTCGAGCAGGCTGGAGGCGAAGTGGCGACTTTCATCGGTTCGGACAACGTGGATGGCGGACGGATGGCCGGCGAGTTCGTTGCCCAACGCCTCGGCGGGAAGGGTCGCGTGGCGGTCCTGGAGGGCATTCCAGGTCACGAAACGGGAGACTCACGGTTGCGAGGATTCCGCGAGGCGCTGAAGCGCCATCCCGGGTTGTCGATAGTGAGCTCGCTCACGGCGAATTGGGAGCGCGATCAGGCGTTCAACGTGACACAAAACATGCTGCAATCGCAGTCGGAGGTGCATGCGATCTTCGCTTGTAACGACGTGATGGCACTGGGCGCGGTTGAAGCGGTGGCCGCTTCCGGACGCGGAAACGTGCTGATCGTCGGCTTCGACGCCCAGGACGATGCCCGCATGGCAATCCGCGACGGACGCATGCATGCAACGATCGCGCAGAATCCGCGGGAGATGAGACGCCTGGCTATGATCAGCGCCCCCATCGCCTGCTGAACGGAGAGAGCGTTCCAGGCGAGCAGCCAGTGGCCATTCAGCTCGTCACGGTGGACGGGAACGCATCGCGCTGAGCCGCGCCTGGAAGCTGGGCTTTCAAGTGAGCTGAGCGCCCCAACCGTCAGCGCCGTCCTGCTATATTTCAGCTCTCCCACGGCACCCCTCGCGCTCGTCGCAGTGGTGCCGTGAACTCATACGACCCAGTCCGGTTCCCGATTGCAGCTCGACTCGATTCGCAACTTCTGCATCGTCGCACACATTGACCACGGCAAGTCTACCCTTGCCGATCGTCTCATCGAGGCAACGGGCACTCTGGGCAAGCGGCAGATGAAGGAGCAGGTGCTCGATACGCTCGATCTGGAGCGCGAACGCGGAATCACGATCAAGCTGAACGCGGTTCGGATGACCTACCGGTCGGCTGACGGCCGGACATACGAGTTGAATCTGATCGACACGCCGGGGCACGTGGACTTCACCTACGAGGTATCGCGCTCGCTCGCCGCCTGTGAGGGTGCGATCCTGGTGGTAGACGCCTCGCAGGGCGTCCAGGCGCAGACCCTGTCGAATCTCTTCCTGGCGATGGACGCGGGGCTGGAGATCATCCCGGTGCTCAACAAGATCGATCTGCCCGGCGCCGAACCCGATCGGCGTCGACAGGAGCTGATCGAGCTGCTCGGTGTGGATGCGGAGCAGATACTCCAGGTGAGTGCGAAGGAGGGGATCGGCATACCTGAACTGCTCGAAGCAATCGTGGCGCGCGTTCCCATCCCGCGGGGCAACCGTGAGGCTCCGCTGCGCGCATTGATCTTCGATTCGCATTACGACCGCTACCGGGGGGCGATACCGAGCGTGCGCGTGGTCGATGGCGCGCTTCGCGTCGGTATGCCCATAACGTTCGGCGCCAATCAGGGCGAGTACGAAGTGAGCGAAGTGGGTTATCTGCAGCTGCGGCAGGTCGAAACCGAGGCACTCGAGGCGGGGGAAGTGGGCTACGTGGTAGCCAACGTGCGGTCGGTGAGTGAGACGCGCGCCGGCGACACCATCTTCGATGCTCGTAACCGTGCCGCCTCGCCGCTGCCTGGCTACAAGGATGTTCACTCGATGGTATTCGCGGGAATCTACACCACGGATACCTCGCAATACGAATCGTTGCGCGACGCGCTGGCCAAGCTCAGGCTCAACGACGCATCGCTGCAGTACGAGCCTGAGACCTCTACTGCGTTAGGTTTTGGTTTTCGCTGCGGCTTTCTGGGGCTTCTCCACATGGACATCGTCCAGGAGCGGCTGGAGCGCGAGTTCGATCTCGACCTGGTGACGACGGTGCCCAACGTCGAGTACCACGTCTACCGGACCGACGGCGAGATGGAACTGATCGAAAATCCGTCCCGGATGCCGCACGGGTCGGTCGTCGACCGGATAGAGGAGCCGTACGTCAGAGCGCGCATCGTCGCGCCCACCGACTACATCGGGGCGATCATGACGTTAGGCAACGAGCGCCGCGGTGTCTATCGCAACATGAGCTACATCGACACCAGCCGGGTCGAATTCGACTGGGAATTTCCGCTCGCCGAGATCGTCCTCGACTTCTACGACCGCCTCAAGACGATCAGCCGCGGTTACGCCAGCCTAGATTACGAGATGCTCGACTATCGCCCCAGTGCGCTGGTCAAGCTCGACATGCTCATCAATGGCGATCCGGTCGACGCATTCTCCGTCATCATTCACCGCGACAAGGCCTACGAATGGGGGCGCAAGGTTGCCGACAAGCTCAAGGAGCTCATTCCGCGCCAGCTTTTCGAGGTCGTCATCCAGGCGGCGATCGCGCAGAAGATCATCGCGCGCACCACCGTCAAGGCACTCCGCAAGAACGTGCTGGCAAAGTGCTACGGCGGCGACATTACGCGAAAGCGGAAGCTTCTCGAGAAGCAGAAGGAAGGCAAGCGCCGCATGAAGCAGGTCGGCTCGGTAGAAATTCCGCAGGAGGCGTTTCTCGCCGTGCTGCAGGTAGACGAGTGAACACGCGTTCGCGCGACTTTCGGTCCGGCTCGGTGATCGTCCGCGCCCCGAACCACCTTGGCGATCTGGTGATGGCGCTACCAGCGCTCCGTGCCACCGGCGGCGCCGATGTCATGGTTGTCCGAGGTCTCATACCAATCCTGGAGATGGCCGGGCTGCCCGGACGGATCCTTCCCCTCGATCGGGACACCGGAGGGTTCTGGCGCGCGGCGCGCACTCTTCGCGCGGCGCCTTACGAGCTGGGGATACTGCTGCCGCCATCGCTCTCATCGGCACTGCTGTTCACCGCCGGCAGAGTCGGAACTCGCCGGGGAACTCCGGCGAACGGGCGCCGGCTGCTCCTTCACGACGTTGTCGCTCTCGGGGCGACGACTCGCACGCACCGGTGCTCCGCATACTACCTGGTGGTGACGGGATCGGCGCCGGACGAAATTCCGATACCGACAGTTTCGGTGCCTGACGAGGCGCTCGCGCGGTTCCGGTCACTCGCCGGCCCGCTTCAGGGGGCCGTCATCGGTTTGTTCCCCGGCAGCAACGCGCCGTCGCGGCGCTGGGATGCCGACCGCTATGCATCCCTCGCTCGACGGCTGGTGCGGGAGGGCGCCCGCGTGTTCGTATTCGGCGGGCCTGCCGAACAGCGGTTGACCGCATCGGTGGCGGGAGAGGTGGCCGTCGACCTCGGCGGCCGCACCGATCTGCCCCTTCTGGCGGCAGGATTGGCTTCATGTCGCGTGGTGGTGACCAACGACAGCGGGCCGATGCACCTCGCGGCCGCCGTCGGCACGCCTACCCTTTCTCTGCAGGGACCGGCCGACCCGGCGGTGACGCGGCCACTCGGTGCCGGTCACCGGATGCTCAGGCATCCAGAACTTCCGTGTGTGCCTTGCGTCAAGAACGAGTGCCCCCGCAGCGGCCGGGGCTACGTGCTACCAGACGCGACGCGCGAGTGTCTGCGTCTCATAACGGTCGACGATGCGGTCGCCGCGCTCCGCGAGCACGATTCCAGCGCTCTCTCACTCCACTGACAGGCCCATGCACACGACGACGGCCCGGCAACGCTTCATAATCGGCGTAGATCTCGGCGGCACGAACATCGTCGTCGGTGCCATTTCGCGTGACGGCGACCGGCAGATAGGAATGCGGTCACAGCCGACGCAGTCAGAGCTCGGCGTCGAGTCTGTGGTGGACCGAATCGCCGAGATGGTCGAGGAGGTGATCGCCGAGGTCATCGCAACAGCGGGAGCGCAGCGCGACGACGTACTTGGTGTGGGAATAGGCGCTCCGGGCCCTCTCGACCGGGAGCGCGGGGTGGTCGTCGTCGCTCCCAATCTGGGGTGGCGGCAGTATCCGCTTCGCGACGCTGTCTCGGAGCGACTCGGACTGCCGGCCACACTCGACAACGACGCCAATTGCGCAACCCTCGGCGAGTGGTGGCAGGGCGCGGCGCGCGGCGCCAGGCACGTAGTAGGCCTGACGATAGGCACCGGCATTGGCGGCGGCATCATAATCGATGGCAAGCTTCATCATGGCGCGTCCGACGTTGCCGGCGAGATCGGCCACACGACGATCGATCTGACCGGCCGGTATTGCCGATGCGGCAACTACGGGTGCCTGGAGGCGTACGCGTCGGGACCGGCGATCGCGCAGCGGGCGCGCGAAGCGCTCGAGCGCGACGAGGTATCGGCGCTCCACCGGATAGTGGAGGGCGATCTCTCGCGCCTAACGGCTGCGACGGTATACGAGGCGGCGAAGAGCGGCGACGCGCTGGCGCGCGAGCTCGTGCGCGATACGGCGACGTTCCTTGGCGCCGGCATTGCCAATCTGCTGAACGTGTTCAACCCCGATGTCGTGGTGATTGCCGGAGGGGTCACCCAGGCCGGCGAGCCGCTGTTCGACCCCCTGCGCGCCGAAGTCCGCCGCCGTGCCTTCCGCCCCGCGGTTGACGCCTGCCGCATCGTGCCCGGGGAGCTGCCGGGAACGGCGGGGGTCGTTGGTGCGGTGGCGACGTTTAGGGAAGC
>JBPCLX010000394.1:0-4914 GCA_051002815.1 Gemmatimonadaceae bacterium | reverse complement strand
CATATGATACGTTGGAACGCGTCGCCTGAACCGAGGCGGGGCGTAACAAGTCGTCGAGCGGCCGATGGCCGCTCGTTTTGCATTATGGACTTTGAATTGCGGCCAGCAGTGAATCGCCGACGGCTTTTGAGCAGTTGCCCTTGCCCGGACCCTCGGCGCGATTGATGTTGCGGAAGCGCATTGACTTGATTCGAGCACTTTCGGATTAGCTTCGGATCGCGATTCCATACTTCGATACTCCCTCCTCAATCACATGTCCAATCCAGACGAGCACACGCAGCCGCGGGAACAGGCGCGAAGCTCCGCCTCTGCGCCGGACGAGCATTCAGCAGCAGCCACGAACGACACACCTGACGAGGATTCGCCCTCCAGCGATGGTGTGAGCGAACAGCAGGTAAAGGCCGCGCTCCGCAAGGTGAAGGATCCGGAGCTGAACCTGAACATCCTCGATCTCGGCTTGATCTACACGATTGCGGTCGAAGGCTCGGCCGTGAACATCGACATGAGTCTCACTTCTCCGGGGTGCCCGTCGGGACCGGAGATCATGACGAACGCGGAGCAGGCAGTGCGCGAGATTCCCGGCGTAACGAATGTCACGGTGAACCTCGTATGGAGCCCATACTGGTCACCGGATCGCATCGAACCGCGAATTCGAGCGTATTTGGGGATGTGAGCGGGGCGGGAGAGAGAGTGGTCAAGTGCGAAGTACGAATTGCGAAGAAGCCGCCACTTCGCAGTTCGTACTTCGCAATTCGCAGTTCTTCCCCTAGCCCCTAGCCCCTGGTTCCTAGCCCCTATCCCCTATCCTCGTCCCCACCACCGCCCTCAGTACATCCTCGCGCCGCTCCTCTGCCCACGCCGCGAGAATCTCGTCATCGGGCACGCCGCCGATGCGGCCGAGTATCAGGAGCGGCGCGAGCGCGTGACCGGAGGATTGCCAGAGCGCCATTTCCATCAGCTCAGGCAGCGCACGCGCCTGTAGCGTCGCCAGCAGGGACGAGTCCCTTGCCGCCGTTAGGGCCATCAGCACGAGGGATGCCTTGTTGCGGTCCGTCCAGGTGAGCGACTTCAGCATCCCCACCAGCGGATCGATCGGGATGTGGCTGCGGATCGCCGGTGAGTCCCTGGCGAATTCGGCGATGATCCACAGAGCCCGCGCGGCGTCGTTCCTCACCGCCGAGCTGGAATCGGTCAGCGCCGGAGCCAGCGCCTGCGCAGCCTTTCTCTTGTCAGGCAGGTACGCGAATACGGTGGCGGCGAGCGCCCGCTGCATTGGAAATCGTGAGTCCCGGAGCACAGTGCGAAGCTCCGCTTCGTGCGCGCCGGCAAGCTGAATGAACCGCTGTTGCACGGCCCGTGCTGGCGCGTAGTCCATCATGGCGTGCCCCGCGGAATGATCCTCGGATGCCTGGCCCCGCTCCACGGCTTCACGCAGCGCAGCCGTGAACGCGGCATCGGCGGCAATGATCTCGTTAGGCAGCGTCGCCGTGCCTGTTGGAGCGCTGCGAACCTCGAGTGCCGATGCGCCGCTCTCGAGCACGCCGACGAACACTATCGTCCTGCCGTTCGCGCAGCAGACGGCGCTGATCTCGGCATCGGCAATGCCTTGTATGGCGCGCAGCCGCGCCTCGGCGTCCTCGAACGATTGGGGGACGCTGTCGCCGACGGACACCCCTGCCGCCTGGCGAATGGCATCCCTTCCAACGGTGCCAGCGCCGTAGATATCGATGATACCGATACGCTCGCTCTGTGCGACCGCGGGGCTCGCGACGGCCGGGATTCCGCACAGTGCCGCGAGAACGATCCTTCGTATGCCGGTGTTCCGCATGAGGACTCGAGAAGCTCCAGACCGATGACCGATGGCGAACGAGCTGACCGGTGGCAACGTATTGCAAGGAAGCGACCGGGGCATCCAGCCCCCGTATCGCGCCTTTTCGCGGCCCACAGATTGCCTTTAGGGGCGCGCGTGAACACCGAAAGGGAGTGGACCGACGCGCGGCGCGCGCTGCTCGAGAGAAGAATCTCCGACCTCGGCCTGTCCGTGGACGGCACGCCGGTGGCGCCGCTCGTCCAGCAGCTCTACAATGAGCTGAAAGCCAGCGGACTTCACTTTTTGCCACCGGTTTTCCTGACCGATGAATGGGGATGCCCCTCCGACACACCCATCATTGGTGTTCCGTTCTACCTTGCCGATCCTAGTCTGCGCCGCATAGAAGCCGAGTTCGCGGGCGATGTGGAGAGCGAGCTCGACAGCATGCGCTTTCTACGGCACGAAGCCGGGCACGCCTACAACTATGCCTATCAGCTGTACGATCGAGCAGATTGGCGCCAGATCTTCGGGCCGTACTCGAGGCCGTACCGCGACCGCTTTCGCGTGGATCCGTTCTCCCGCGATTACGTAAGGCACATCCTCGGCTGGTACGCGCAGAAGCACCCGGACGAGGATTTCGCCGAGTCTTTCGCGGTCTGGTTGACCCCTGATTGCGACTGGAGATCCATCTACTCTGGATGGCCGGCGCTCTCCAAACTCGAATATGTCGACCGTCTGGCGCGGGAGATCGGAGACACGATTCCGGAAGCACCGCTGCCGACGCCTGACGATCTGCCGGTGGAGCACATGCACCACACGGTAGCACATCATTACGCCATGTCGGAGCCGGCCTTCCCGTTGGAGGATCCGACGCACTTCGATGGTGACCTGAAAAACATCTTCGCTACGCTGAAAGAAGCGCCCGAGGGGGAAGGCGCGGCGAGCTTTCTCGACCGCCACCATCGGGAGATCGTCACACGCATTGCGTACTGGACTGGCGAAAGCGCCCAATCTGTCAGGGCGTTTGCCGACCTTCTACGCTCACGCGCCGAAGCCTTGCAACTGGTCGTACGCGGACTGGATGCATCCACACTCATAGAGCTCACCGCATTCGGAACCGCGGTGATGATGAACGTTCGACACCAGGGCACAGCAGAACCCGATGCCGATACCTAACGCGCCGTTTCTCCATTCCGCCCTGACATGAGGGCGACGATCCTTCACACGGTCACGCCGGACGCGCCGGAGCGCGATCCCGTGGTCGACCAGATCGAAAGTACGCTCGCCACGCAGAGCCATGACGTGACGGTCGTTGCCGCCTCCGACAAGGTAGAGCCACTAGTCGCGGAGCTGGTTTCCTCCGCCCCGGAGCTGGTGTTCAACCTCGCCGAGTCGTTCGACGGCAAGAGCGCACTCGAATCGAGCGTCACCGGGCTCATGAACTTGCTCGACCTTCGCTATACGGGCTCGAGTCCGGCGGGGCTTCTCATCTCGGGCGACAAGAGCCTGACTAAGAAGATTTTGACGTTTCACGGGATTTTGACGCCGCAGTTCGCCACCGTATATCGCGGAGCGCTCGATTCCGCCGGCGACCTCGACTTCCCGCTCATCGTCAAGCCGCCTCAGGAGGATGCCTCAATCGGCTTGACGGGCGCCAGCGTGGTGCACGACCTGAAACAGCTGCTGGAGCGCATGAGCGCACTTCAGGCGGAATTCAACGCGCCGGTGCTCGTTGAGCAGTACATCGAGGGGCGCGAGTTCTACGTCGGAGTACTGGGAAATGCGAACGCTGAAGCGCTGCCGATCATCGAGCTCGACTTCACCGGATTTCCGGAGGGTGCACCTCGCATCGCCAGCTGGGAGGCGAAGTGGGGGACCGATGGTGCGGGGGCAGGCGCCGAATACGCCGGCACCAAGTCGATCTTTCCTGAATCGCTTGACACCGAACTCGCCGAGCGCATGCAAAGGGTCGCAGTGGAGGCGTTCCACGCCTTGCGGCTGCGCGACTACGCGAGAATCGACCTGCGCGTCTCCCCCTCGGGGGACATTTACGTCATTGAAGTGAACCCCAACTGCTATCTGGAGAAGGAAAGCGAGTTCGCCAATGCCGCACGTAAGTCCGGCCTCGACTACGATGCGTTGATCGCCCGCATTACCGAGCTCGCGCTGGCGCGTTATTCTCGCTAGTGGCACCAAGCCGAAGAATCGGCGACTCACCACCCTGCGATGAGGTAAGACATGGTCATCGCCGACTTGCTGCTCCCCGAATTCGATCAGGAGATGCCCGTCACGCGGCGGGTTCTCGAGCGCGTGCCCGATGGGCAGGGCGAGTGGAAGCCGCATGAGAAGTCGTTTTCCATGGCGCATCTCGCTCAACTGGTCGCCCGCATGCCGGCGTGGTTCTCGATGATCGCGCAGAAGGACGAGATAGACTTCGCGCCAAAGGAGGGCAGCAGGATGCCTGGCTACAGCATCGAGACTACCGCCACGCTGCTGTCCGAATTCGACGAGAACGTGAAATCAGCTCGAGCGGCGATCGCTGGTGTGACCGATGAGCGGTTTCAGTATCCGTGGACGATCAAGCGTGGGGGCGACGTACTTCAGCGCATGTCGCGCTATGCGATGATGCGCTCGACGTTCAACCATCTCGTGCACCACCGCGCACAGCTGGGGATTTACCTGCGGATGAGCGACATCAAGGTGCCGAGCATGTACGGCCCGACCGCCGACGAAGGGTGGTAGCAGGTAGACGGGGGCGAGATAGAATGAATGAAATGAGAGATGCGAGTTGCGAGGGAAAACACCTCACCTACCTGTGGCGTTCTCGCATCTCGCACTTCTCATCTCTTACGGGAGATTCGGAATGGCACCAAGGAAGCACGCATCCCCGTTTCGCGACGCATGACCGACACCGCCCCACCTAACACAATGATCCGTCCGGCTGCCGCCGAGCCACTCGTTCCGCCCCCACCGCCGCCCATGCGGCGGTACGACCGGTCGATCGTCGAGGGACCTCTCCTCCCGGCGGTGTGGAAGATCGCCTGGCCGACCATGCTGCAGAACATCATCGGCGGTGTGCAGGGGATCATCGACCACGTGATGGT
>JBPCLX010000393.1:0-11025 GCA_051002815.1 Gemmatimonadaceae bacterium | reverse complement strand
TTTCCCGTTTCCCCTTTCCCGTTTCCCGCTTTTGCGCAATCCGGACACGGCCACCGCAACTCATCCACCCCCGGCTTGTGTGGATCGAAATCCTCGCCTAACGGACGCCCAAGGCGTTCCGCCAGCTCGGCGTAGCTGCCGATCGCTACGCGGTGGTCGGGGTTGCGCTCGCAGATCCAGATCGGGAGAGGTGTGCCCCAGTAGCGGTCCCGGGACAGCGCCCAGTCGATGTTGTTGCTCAGCCATTCGCCGAACCTGCCCTCGCCGACCTCGGGAGGCTGCCAGCGCACGCGCGCGTTGCGCGCCAGCATGCCGTCGCGATAGGAAGTGGTCCGCACGAACCAGCTCTCGCGCGCGTAATAGAGCAGCGGCGTCGAGCACCGCCAGCAGTGCGGATAGGAGTGCTCGATAGTGCCCGCCTTCCAGAGCACGCCGCGGCGCTTCAACTCCTCGACGATCAGCGGATCGGCCTTCTTGACGAACATTCCGCCGATCAGCGGCATTCCGGCGGGAAACTCGCCTTGTGCGTCCACCGGCTGTACGAAAGCGAGTCCGTGGCGCTGCCCGGCGGCATAGTCGTCGGCGCCGAACGCGGGCGAGAGATGCACCACTCCGGTGCCATCATCGGCGGAGACGAACGACTCGGCGATGATGACGCCGTGCCTGCTTCCCTCGGGAAAAGCGACCCAGTCCAGCGGGTGCTCGTAATGCATCCCTTCCAGGTCGCGGCCCGTCAGGCGCCCGGCAATCTCCCATCGGTCGGTGAAATCATCGCCCAGCACCGCCTGCGCCCGCGCCTCGGCGAGGATGACGGTTCCGCCCTCCCCTGCCCGCCGTCGCAGCTCCAGGTACGGCAATTCCGGCTGCACCGCGAGCGCGGTATTGGAAACGAGCGTCCAGGGAGTGGTGGTCCAGACGAGAATGCGACGGGAAATGGGAAACGGGAAATGGGAAACGTCACCGTCCGAGGCGCTCATTTCCCCTTTCCCATTTCCCCTTTCCCGCAGTTCCAACGCAACGTACACACTCGGATCCTTCACATCCTCGTACCCTTGCGCCACCTCGTGGCTCGACAGCGACGTGCCGCAACGAACGCAGTACGGGAGAATCTTGTGGCCACGGTAGAGCAGGCCGCGATCGTGCAGCGTCTTGAGCGCCCACCATACGCTCTCGATGTACGCGTTGGTGTAGGTGACATACGGTTCGCGATAATCCAGATCGTAACCGATCCGCGCGCTGAGCCTTTCCCACTCCTCCTGATACGTCCACACGCTCTCGCGGCACAGCCGGTTGAACTCGGCCACCCCGATCCGCTCGATCTCGGGCTTGCCACTGATACCGAGCCGCTTCTCCACCTCGATCTCGACCGGCAGACCGTGCGTATCCCAACCCGCCTTGCGAGTAACGTGAAATCCACGCATGACGTGGTAACGGCAGAACAGGTCCTTCAGTGTGCGTGCGAACACATGATGGATGCCCGGCCGCCCGTTCGCGGTCGGCGGACCGTCGTAGAACACCCATTCCGGCGCGCCGCGCCGTGCGGCCTCGATGCGCTCGAACAGACCCTCGTCGGCCCAGCGGGCCTGAATCTCGCGCTCCAGCTCGTCAGGCGTTCGGTCCGGGGGCAACAGCGGGAAGCGACCGGTCGTCGACTCGCTCACGACGACTGCTCCAGTACACCTCGCAGCAGCGTCGTCAGGTTGGGCTCGGCCGCGCGGGCAACCGCGACGATGCTCTCGATGGTCGCCGGCTCCAGCGCGTCGGGCAGGCACTGATCGGTGATGATCGAGACCCCCAGCACACGCATCCCGGCGTGAACGGCGACGATCACCTCCGGCACGGTAGACATTCCGACGGCATCCGCCCCCAATGTGCGCAGCATGCGGTACTCGGCACGAGTTTCGAGAGCCGGCCCGATGACGGCCGCGTAAACACCCTCGCGCAGGGTGATCCGTTCCCGCCGCGCGACATCGAGCGCCGCCGCCCGCAGGCCGGCATCGTATGGCATGGACATGTCGGGAAAGCGCGGCCCGAGGTCCGGGTCGTTAGGACCGGCCAACGGATTGTCGCCCAGCAGATTGAGATGATCGGCGATCAGCATCAGGTCGCCGGGCGACCAGAGCGGATGCAACCCTCCGCAAGCGTTGGAAACGACGAGTGTGCCCGCGCCGAGCGCCCTGAGCACGCGCACGGGAAACGTCACCTGTTGGAGTGTGTATCCCTCGTAGCGGTGAAACCGGCCCTGCATTGCCACCACCGTTCGCCCACCGAACGTACCACACAGCAGCCGGCCGGCGTGCGACTCCACCGTTGCGCGCGGAAAGCCCGGGATCGCCTCGTAAGGAATCGTCTCCTCCACCGCGATCCCGGCGGCGAGCTCACCGAGGCCGGTTCCAAGTATGATCCCCGCGTAAGGCACCCTGGGGAATCGGTCGCGCACCGATGCCGCCGCCGCTGCCACACGCTCGCGCGTGTGGCCCGCCGCCTCCTCGACCGCCACCATCAGTCCTCCTTTACGACGGCGTTGAGCCAGGCAGGGGTGCGCTTCTGGTCGTCGGAGGCTTCTGCCGAACGCGGCGGGGGCGCGGACGAAGCGACATGAGGGGGCGCCGCCGTCGATTCCATTGCCTCGAGCTCGTGCAGGTGCCGCTCGGCAAGGGCGCGCATCTGGCTGATGAACGCTCGGCGCGTCTTCTCCAGTACCGAGAGGTCGGTCTCCACCTGCCGCACTCCGGCGCGTGAAGCATCTATGATGCGCTCCCCTTCGGCACGTGCCTCACGCATGAGGAGCTGCGCCTCACGTTCGGCCTGCTCGCGCATGTCCGCGCGGAGCTGCTGTGCCGATACCAGCGCCTCGTTCAGCGCCTTGTCGCGATCCCTGAACGCCCGCAGCTGTTCGATCGCCGCCTTGTGCTTGTTGTCGAGGTCGTGATTGATCCGGATCAGTCGCTCGAGCTCTTCGGCGACTCGTGTGCGGAACTCCTCCACGCGTGCCGGCTCGTATCCATTGAGCTTGCGGCCGAACTCCTGCGTCCGCACGTCGACAGGCGTAAGACTGAAGCGTTCATCGATCATGTGGTCCTCGCACCGAACAGGACGGTTCCCAGCCGCACCATCGTAGCACCCTCTTCCACGGCGACCTCGTAATCGCCCGACATTCCCATCGACAGGTCGCCTGCCGGAAGCCCGGCCGCCACGAGCGCGGTACGCGCGGCGCGGGCGCCGGCGAACACGCGGCGAAGCGAGCGCTCATCCGCATCGAACGGGGCCATTGTCATCACGCCGCGCACTCGCAGCCCGGCCGACCCGGCCAGCGCCTGCGCGACCCGATCCAGCTCGTCAGGCTCGACGCCGCCCTTGCTCTCCTCGCCTGACACGTTCACCTGCAGCAGGATTTCCACCGGCTTGCCGCGCGCCTGCCCGTGCGCATCGATCGCGCGTGCCAGGCGTTCGCTGTCCACCGAGTGCACGAGCGAGAATTGATCCACGTGCTTCACCTTGTTGCGCTGCAGATGGCCAATGAGGTGCCAGCGAACCGGCTCCGTTACATCGGGCATCTTCGACAATGCTTCCTGCACCTTGTTTTCACCTACGTCGGAGACTCCCGCTCGCGCCGCGGCATCCACGGCATCCGCACCATGGGTCTTGGTCACCGCGATCAGCATCACGTGTTGCCCGAATCCACCGCGCTCGACACTACGCGCAATGCGTTCTCTCACCTCCGCCACACGTGTGACGATCTCCGAAAAGACCATAAGCACGTAGGTTATCGGAAGCTGCAAGGTGGGGCAAGTGAATCACTGCCCGCCGATACTGCGTCTCGCATGGCCAGTGGACACGCCAGCAGTGCATGCATCAGCCGCGGCGTCGCGTCGAGTGCCGGAGGCGGAACGGGTGAAGAAAGTATGACGGCAAATCGCTGTTCGTATTGGCGCAGTACGGCAGTGTCGAGCACCGCCGCCGCTTCGGGGATCCACACCCCGGTGCTCCGCGGCGCGCGGGCGAGGAGAACACCGAGCACCGCGCGCTCGCGCGCTGGAATCAGCCATCGATGCTCGCTCGCGGTGAGGGCCAGGCCGAGCGGGCGACCACGCGCCTGGGCCGCCGAATCGATGGCGGCGAGCGTCTCTCGTTCACCCCGCCATCCCGTCACCATCCTTTCCGGCAGCAGCGAGTCCCGCCGCGCCAGCTCCGCGCGATACCACTCCGCGCCGAGCAGCGGCGCTACGACGATACGCACATCG
This sequence comes from Gemmatimonadaceae bacterium, assembly GCA_051002815.1. Classification (GTDB taxonomy): domain Bacteria; phylum Gemmatimonadota; class Gemmatimonadetes; order Gemmatimonadales; family Gemmatimonadaceae; genus JALZIF01. Next base: position 6,781 of record JBPCLX010000393.1, on the reverse strand, counting down.
GGACGGGAGCGGTGCACCGCTTGCGCATACCAGAGCGGAAACGAATCGTTGTCGCCTCCGGTAACCACCACGGCGTTCGGTGGCGCGCTCCACAACATTGCAGCGGCCACGCTGCGCGGAAGCGATGCCATCGGCTCGCGGGTGCGCGTCACGGCCGGCCAGTTGAGCGCGATCGGTATCGCGGCTACGGCAACCGCCGCCAACGCCGGCGGCCACTTCCGGGCCGCAGCCCACGCGACTGCTCCCACGCCAGCCCAGGCGCCCCAGACGATGAAGCCGAGTACGAAGAAGTAATCCCGGTCCCGCGCTTCGTGCGGCATGTCGTCAGGCAGAATGCCGTGCCCGAACGAAGCGCCGGCCTTGAAGTTCATGTAGAGCACTAGTCCCACCGTTGCGCAGGCGAACAAGCTGCCGAGGACGAGCGCGCTTTGCGGGTCGCGCCGCCAGTGGGCACGCGCCCCGAAGACGCCGAGCGCCGCGAAAAGAAGCGTGAAGGCCGTGCGGCCCACGGTGGGCGCCACGTCTGGTCCGAGCCCCAGCGCGAACTGCCAGTCGGCGTACTCGAACCAGTTGGCCAGCTGCACCCACAGCGGCGCCTGACGAGGCCACAGTCCCGGCACGTCGTATTGCGTGCGGGCGAGCAGTCCGAGCAGGCTCTCCCATCCGGTCGCGAAGCCGGTGTTGACCGCCGGATCGAACGCGGCGCGCACGGGCACGAACGCGACCGCGCTTGCAGCCACCAGCGCCGCCGCCCCGCATGCAAGCGCCAGTCGAGCGCCTGCCCGCCCACTCATTGACCCGGTAGCGGCGAGGAGTGCCGCGCCCGCCGCAAGCGTGACGATGCTCCCCCGCCCCACCGCGACGGCGAGAATGGTGACGGCGACGAGCAGCGCGGCATCGTCCCAGCGAACGCCCGGCTCCTTACCTAACGCCACGCGCACCGCCGCCGCCGGCGCCACTACCAGAATGCCCAGATGCAGCGGTACCGCCATGCCGAGCAGATAGCACGCCAGGATGATCCACCGCGTGCGCCGCGCGCCCTGCTCGCGCGCGGCGTGATCAGCCGCCCACAGCACCAGCATGGAGACGAGCATGGCCGGGGCATATACCTCTGCTTCCGTTGCGCTGCGCCAAACTGTGGAGCCGGCGCCCGCCACCAGCGCGCCGGCGAAAGCCATCCACCGGTTCTCGAGCCATCGCGTCAGAAGCGCGGCGACGATCGCGACGGTTAATGCGCTGCAAACCGCCGAGAACAGGTTCATCGCCGCCGCGCGCGTCAGCACCGGAACCACATCGCTCCAGGCTCGTGCGGCGAGAACGTACAGCGGCACGCCGGGCGGGTGTGGAATGCCCAGGGTTTCGACAGCGGCGATCAGCTCGCCGGAATCCCAGAACGTGAGCCCCGGTGCCAGCGTGGCCGAATAGACGACGAGTATGACGATTCCGGCCACGGTGGCGGTGGCCGCGGGAGTCGAGCGCATCGGCCGCGCCCGCGTCTAGCCTTGAAGCTGAACGATCGGCTGCTCCGCGGTGGTGCGCGGAACCCGGCCGGCAATGAGGTCGCGCACCTGCGGGGCCGTGAGGTTCCGGTAAAGCTTGCTATCGTACGCCATCGAAATGGTGCTCGACTCCTCCGACACCACGAACACCCGGGCGTCGGTTTCCTCCGCCAGACCCAGCGCTGCGCGGTGACGCGTGCCGAGCGAGCGATCGGTCAGCGCCTGCTGCGACAGGGGCAGAATGCACCCGGCGCCGATGATCGTGTCGCCGCGGATGAGGACCGCCCCATCGTGCAGCGGCGAGTACGGTGTGAAGATCGTCGCCAGCAGATCCGCCGATACCTTGGCCTGCATCTCGGCCCCCGACTGGACGTAGTCGCCTAACGCCACCTCGCGCTCCAGCGCAATGATGCAGCCGATACCCGACCGGCTCAGCCGCTCGACCGCGCCGGCGATCTCTTCGGCCACCTGGCTCGTGTCGAGCGAGCGGAAGAAACGCGTGAACTGGTATTGCCCGAGTTTGGCCAGCCCCGCACGCAGCTCGGGCTGAAAGACCACCAGTGCGGCGAACGCTCCGTAGGTGAAGACAATTCCCAGAATGTAGGTGATCATCGTCAGCTTGAGCAGCAGCGCCAGCGCGTACATGAACACGAGAAAAATCATGCCGAGCAGAATCTGCACCGCCCGCGTGCCGTGGATGAGCAGAAGCACGCGATAGATGACGAAGGCGACGACCGCGATCTCGATCGCGTCGCGCCACCCGAACTCGATGAGCCCGAACTGATCCAGGAAGCTCATTCGCCGTTCGCCGCCGGTGATGCGCCGGCGCGCAATACCGCCCACGCCGCATCCAGCGCCTGACGATTCTCGCGCACATCGTGTACGCGGAACAGTCGCGCGCCGCTCGCCAGCGCCACCACGTTCACGCCCACGGTGCCCATCGTTCGCTCCTTCGGCTCGCTCACGCCGGTAATCTCGCCTATCAGCCGCTTGCGTGACACCCCAACCATTACCGGATAGCCTAGCGCCGCCAGCGCCGGCACTCCGGCAAGAGCCGCCATCGAGTGCTCGCTCCGCTTCGAAAATCCGATACCGGGATCCAGAACGATGCACTCGGATTCGACACCCGCGTCGCGAGCGGATGCAGCGCAAACGGCCAATTCGTTGGCGATCTCCGCGGCAACGCCTGCAGCATAATGCGCGTGCGAGAACGAGGCCATCTCGGCCACGGTGCCCCTCGAATGCATCAGAATCAGCCCCGCTCCCGCCGCCGCACATACGGCGGCCATTCGCGCATCGAGACGCGTTGCGGACACGTCGTTTATCGCGTGCACTCCTTCATCCAGCGCGGCCCGCGCGACGTCCGACTTGACCGTGTCCACCGAGATCAGCGTCTCCGGAAAGCGCGATCGGGCCGCTCGCACGACGGGAATCGTTCTGCGGAGCTCTTCGGCCAGGCTCACCGGCTCGGCTCCCGGGCGGGTGGATTCGCCGCCGATATCGAGCAGATCCGCCCCCGCCTCGAGCAGCCGTTCCGCCTCACGCAGAGCGGCATCCGGTGAAACAAAGTCACCCCCATCGCTGAAGCTGTCGGGGGTGACGTTGATGATTCCAATTAGAACCGGCCGGTCGATCGGGACGAGCCGCTCACGGACGCGCCACGCCGGCGCCGTCGCCAGGCGTGCCACCGTCCCCGGTGCCCCGGCGGGGGGGGGCATTACGCCGGCGAAGGCTCCGGACCGCCCAGCAGCGGTGGCTTGGCTGGACGCGGCTGCGGCGCCAGCGCCGGTTGCGCCGAAGCGGGCGCCGCGGGCGGCATCGGCAGCTTGCGCGGCGGCAGCTTGTCGCCCCGCACCAGATACGCAATGTCTTCCGACGTCAGCGTTTCACGCTCGAGCAGCGCCGCGGCGATTGCGTGAAGCAAGTCGTTATGCTCGATCAGCGTGGTGCGGGCACGCTCGTACGCCTCGTTCAGCAGGCGGGAAACCTCGGCGTCCACCAGCTGCGCCGTCTTCTCCGACACCTCGCGCCGGTGTCCCAGCTCGCGACCGAGAAACACCTCCTGCTCGTTTTCGCCTACCAGAACCGGCCCGATCGTCTCCGATAAGCCCCACTGCGCTACGTAACGGCGACCGAGTACCGTCGCTTTCTGAATGTCGTTCGACGCGCCCGTCGTCACCCGGTCGTGCCCGAAGATGATCTCCTCGGCCACACGCCCGCCGTACGTCATGACGAGAATCGCCTCGACCTGCTGCCGGTTCACCGAGTAGCGGTCCTCGGTGGGCAGTGTGAACGCCAGACCCAGCGCGCGGCCACGCGGCACGATGGTAACCTTGTGCAGCGGATCGCACCCCGGCGTCTTGATCGCGCAGACCGCGTGACCCGCCTCGTGATAGGCAGTGTTGCGGCGCTCCTCCTCCTTCATCACCATCGACTTCCGTTCGGCGCCAAGCATCACCTTGTCCTTGGCATCCTCGAGATCGGCGTAGTTCACGCGCTCGTGATTGCGCCGCGCCGCCAGCAGCGCGGATTCGTTCACCAGATTCGCCAGATCCGCGCCTGACATACCCGGCGTTCCGCGCGCGAGCACGGTCACATCCACATCGTCGGCTACCGGCACCTTGCGCAGGTGCACCTTCAAAATCTCCTCACGGCCACGCAGATCCGGCAGATCGACAACCACCTGCCTATCGAACCGGCCGGGGCGAAGGAGCGCGGGATCGAGCACATCGGGACGGTTGGTTGCCGCGATGAGGATCACGCCATCGTTCCCCTCGAAGCCGTCCATTTCGACGAGCAGCTGGTTGAGCGTCTGCTCCCGTTCGTCGTGCCCGCCGCCAAGACCGGCACCGCGATGACGGCCGACCGCGTCGATCTCATCGATGAAGATGATGCACGGCGCGTGCTGCTTCCCCTGCTCGAACAGATCGCGAACGCGGCTGGCCCCGACGCCCACGAACATCTCGACGAAGTCGGAGCCCGACATGGAGAAAAATGGACGCGCCGCTTCACCCGCAACCGCGCGGGCCAGCAGCGTCTTGCCGGTTCCCGGCGGGCCCACGAGCAGCACCCCCTTGGGTAGCCGTCCGCCGAGCCGCGTGAATTTTTGCGGATCCTTGAGGAACTCGATGATCTCCTCTAGTTCCGCCTTTGCCTCATCCGCACCAGCGACGTCGGCGAAGGTGACCTTTGGTGTATCCCCCGTAAGCAGCTTCGCCTTCGACTTGCCGAAGGAGAATGCCTTGGCACCACCGGCCTGCATCTGCCGAAGGAAGAACAGCCAGAGACCGAACAGCAGGATGAACGGCAGATACTGAAAGAAATACGTGAATACCGAGGGCTTCGCGTCCTCCGCCGTGATCTCAACGTTCGCCTGACGAAGTCGGGTCAGTTCTTCGTCGGAGTTGGATACCGGCAGCTGGACGTTGAACCTCTTCGCGTCGCTCCCTTTGACCGAGATCGGCTGCCTGAATTCGCCGATGACCGCTTTGCCATCCTGCACGGTTACTTTGGCGATGTTTCCGCGCTCGAGCTCGCGATCGTACTGCGTGTACGTGATCGTGGGCGCGCGCTCGGAAGCCGGATTAGTCAGCTTGATGAACGCAAGCGGAATAAGGATCAGCAAAATCCAGAAGGAGAGCTGCTTGGACATTCTCCCCCAGTCGCGATCCTTCTTCGGCGGTTGTGACTGCATATTTGGTGGCATCTACTGCAAGCTCGCGATATATGGCAGGTGCCGAAAGTTCTCGGCGTGATCCAGACCGTACCCCACCAAAAATTCGTGTGGGGCATCGAATCCGACGAACTTCACCGGGTCGCGCAGCTCGCTGGCGATGTGCTTGTGCAACAGCGCACAAATCTCCACTGAGCCGGGGTTACGCTCGCGCAGCAGCTGCATGAGCCGGTTGAGCGTGCGCCCGCTGTCTACAATGTCTTCTACCAATAGAATGTGTTTCCCCTCTAATTCTGTTTCCGGATCGTAAATCAGCTTTACGTTTCCACTCGATGTCATGCCGTCCCCATAGCTCGCGGCGACGACGAAATCTACCTGCAGCGGCCGGGTTATCTCGCGGACCAGGTCTCCGAGGAAGATAAAGCTTCCCTTGAGGAGACCAAGAACGAGTAGATGACCTGTTGGGTAAGCCCCGCTGATCTCCTCGCCGAGCTCGCGAACCCTTTTCGCAATCACATCGGCGTCGTAGACCGTGCGTTTGACGGCTCGCCCATCCAGGCGGGGATCAGCTGTCGATGCGCTCACACCGGTAGACGGCGACCGGTCGACCGGACCGGACGGTTGCCGCAAGCCCGCGGCGCACCCCTGGAACCCAAACTATCTCGTCTCCGGAGAGGACGACCGGCCACCCCGTCCGGATTCCAGCTTCGACCCCCGATTCGCGGAGGAGTCGCTTGACACGCCGTGCTCCGCCCCCGCGCTCGCCTGCCGGAATGATCCTGTCGCCCGCTCGCCAGCCTCTCACATGCAGCGGAAGATTCAGGGGCAGCTCCGCCTCCCAGTCTCCGCCCTTGGTGCCGCTGGCGGTGGTTCGAACGAATCGCCAGGGCCCAAAATCCGTCGACGCGCTGAGACGCCGCGGGCGGTCCGCCCCCGCTGCATCAGCTTGCCGGACCAACAGGGCGTCGCGATGCCGAACGGCTTCCACTCCTCCGGAAAGCTGGATCCGGGCCCCACGACGACCTTGAATAGTAAACGAGGCCAGGCGTTCAGTTCCACGGCGATCGAGCACCACTCCCATGCGCGCAGCAAGGGCGGGCCAGAGCAGGCGAAGCGCTTCGGGACCAAAAGAGATGAGCGCATCGCGCGCAACGGATAGGCCGGCTGCGTTCAGCCGATGTGGAATGAACGCATCAACGGCGTGCTCTACTTCCTTGCGCCACTCGGCCGACCGCCTGCCGATTGCAAGCAGCTCGTCGCGCAGTTCCGGACGCACCCCGACGAGCGCCGGCAGCAGCTCGAGCCGCACGCGATTGCGAAGGTGGGCGAGCGAACTGTTCGACGGATCTTCCACGAACTCGACAGAGTGCTCCACGGCATAGGTCACGACCTGCGCCCTGCCGACGCCGATCAGCGGCCGCACCACCCTGCCTGACGACGCGGCGAGCCCGGCCAGCCCACGCGCCCCGGCGTTCCGCATTACGCGCATGAGCACGGTCTCGACCTGATCATCGCTGGTGTGCGCGGTGGCGATCTGAGCCTTACGCACTGCCGACTCCTCGCGCAACACCCTCCACCGCGCCGCTCGCCAGCCGCTCTCGGTCGGCGC
>JBPCLX010000392.1:0-11722 GCA_051002815.1 Gemmatimonadaceae bacterium | reverse complement strand
ACCGGACAGCGGCAGTGACGTAGCGGCATGAAACTCCGCCAGATCGCCGGACGTCGTGCGCATGTCGACCGGTACCGTCGAATGGCGGTGGGAACTGGAAATTCTCTGGTCTTCCGGCTTCTAGTGGGTCAGCGTGGATCGATGTCGTTCGTTATTCCGCATTCTACCGCGGAGGTCGCGGAGGTTGCGTGGAGAACGCTGAGGTTTTTGATGGCGGAATCGGTTCAGAATGGAGAAGACCCGAATGCGCGCTACATCGATGCCAGTCCTATCGCTGACGGTGCTCGTCGCGGCCTCCTGCCGTTCGTCCCAGTCCTACCCGCCGCCAATAGTCGCACAATCGGGCGGTGGCGCGGTCGAATGGAGCTCCTACGGAAGAGATCCCGGCGGGGAGCGGCATGCGCCCCTCGACCAGATTACCAGGGAGAACGTGGGAAGGCTGACAGTTGCGTGGACGTTCAATACGGGCGAAGACATGAAAGCCGCTCGTGGTCGCGATCCGGCGTTGGAGACGACTCCGTTGATGGTCGATGGAACGTTGTTCATCAGCACGCCGCGTGGCCGCGTGATCGCGCTCGATCCCGAGACCGGCACTGAACGCTGGCGATTCGATCCTCAGGTTGACCCGTCGCTCGGATTTGGGGATTTCACCAGCCGAGGGGTGTCGACATGGCTCGATTCTGCTCGCTTCGAGGGCGCTCCGTGCCGGAGGCGCATCTTCATGGCGACGATCGACGCGCGGCTGTTCGCGCTGGACGCGGCGACTGGCTTGCCATGTGACGGCTTTGGCGTGGGCGGCGCAATAGACCTGCGCCAGGGACTGCGAAACCCGCCCGACTCGCGCACCGAATACGAAATGACCTCGCCTCCGGCGGTAATCAACGGAGTGGTCGTCACCGGATCGGCTGTCGCGGACAACGGTCGTACTACGATGGCGAGTGGTGAAGTTCGTGGGTGGGATGCGCGCACGGGAACGCTCAGATGGTCGTGGGACCCGGTGCCACAGGCGCCTGACGATGAGGCGTACGACGACTGGCGCGGCGCGTCCGCTCGCAGAACCGGCGCGGCGAACGCCTGGAGTGTGATCGTGTCCGATCCGGCCCGTGATCTGGTTTTCGTGCCGACGGGAAGCGCGAGCCCCGACTACTACGGAGGCGAGCGGATCGGAAGCAATCGCTATGCAAACTCGGTGGTCGCCTTGCGTGGCTCGACCGGCCAGCTGGTCTGGAGTTTCCAGACGGTGCATCACGATCTGTGGGATTTCGACAATGCCGCCCCACCGGCGCTCACGACGATTCGCCGCAACGGCGCGGAAATACCCGTGGTACTTCAGGCCACCAAGAGCGGGATGCTGTTCGTGCTGCACCGCGAGAGCGGTGAGCCTGTGTTCCCGGTGGAGGAACGGCCGGTCCCCAGGAGTACGGTGCCTGGCGAGCAGGCCTGGCCCACGCAACCGTTCTCTGCCGGAATTGCACCGCTGTCGCCGCACAACCTTGCCGCGGATTCCATTTGGGGGGCAACCCCGGCAGATCGGGCGGAGTGCCGCGCACTCGCCGCCTCGCTGAGGAACGATGGAGTGTTCACACCGCCAAGCCTGGAGGGCACATTGCAAATGCCTTCCAACATCGGTGGCGCGCACTGGGGAGGAGTGGCGGTGGATCCGGCGCGACAGATCGCCGTCGTTCCGGTGAACCGGGTTGCCACGGTGGTACAGCTCATTCCGCGCGAGCAGGTGGATCGGGAGGAGGCGCAGCGTGAGGCTGGGCGAATGGGCTACGAGTACGCACCGATGCGCGGAACGCCTTACGTGATGCGACGCCGGCTGTTCACCACCGAGGCGCGCGCGTTCTGTACGCCTCCCCCATTCGGGGCGCTGGTAGCGGTTGATCTGACGACAGGCGCGCACAAATGGAACGTGCCACTCGGAACCATTCAATCGTTGGCGCCGCAGGCGCCCTCCGAATGGGGGTCGCCCAACCTCGGCGGCGCCATAACGACGCGTTCGGGCGTGGTATTCATCGGCGCCGCGCTCGACCACGCGCTGCGTGCCTTCGACATCGAAACGGGACGCGAGCTATGGAAGGGCGTTCTTCCCGCCGGGGCCAGGGCCACGCCGATGACCTATCGTGTGCGCGAAGGAGGACGTCAGTTCGTGGTCGTCGCCGCCGGAGGTTCGGATGTATTCGGCACCGGCGACGCGATCGTCGCTTTCGCGTTGCCGCCGGAGTGATGTCGAGTGCTCCGAGTGCGGCGAGTGGCCGGTATTCACCATTCTTCGCGGACGGAAAATTAAACTCGCTGAAAACGCTGCCGATCCTTTCAGCGTGCCGCTTTCGCGTCAGGCACTACGCCGCAGGCCGAGGTTGAGGACGCGAGTAATCAGCTCCGGATAGGTCATTCCGGTGTACTTGGCCGCCATCGCCAGTTCTTCGGTCTCGGCGATCTCCGGGTTGGGGTTGGCATCGAGAAAATGAAGGGCGCCATCGGCGGAGAGCCGGTAGTCGATCCGCGCGTAGCCGTCCAGCTCGAGTATTCGGTAGATGCGCTTGCTGGTCCGCGTGATTTGCGCGGCCAGGCCCTCGGGCAGATCCTCAGCGACACGTTGAAAGATCCCGCGTCTTTTTTGATAGGCGACGTCGTGCTTGACCTTCTCGGTCGCGATCAGCGCCGCGTTCGCCGGCATGTTCTCGAACACCAATTCCCACACCGGGAGCGCGAGTAGCCGGTCGTTCCCGAGAATGCTCACGTAGTATTCGCGCCCCTCGATGAATTGCTCGGCGATCGCGTCCGTTCGCAGGCGCTCATGCACGAACGCCACGCGCTCGGCCAGCTTTTCGTCAGAATCGACGATCGATGCCTGGGAGATGCCGAGCGATCCATGCTCGGTGAGACTCTTCACGATGAGCGGAAACTGGAGCCGGCGAGGCCGGCGCACCGCCTTGTGCAGCGCAAAGACGGCGAAATCCGGAACGTGGATCCTGTGATAGGTGAGCAGCTTCTTGCAGAGCGCCTTGCTACGCGCGATGACGAGACCGCGCGGATTGCAGCCCGTGTACGGTATCTGAAGCAGCTCGAGGTAGCTGACGACGTTCTGGTCGAACAGGATATTGCGGTGGAACTCTTCGAGCAGGTTGAAGACGATCGTCGGGTTCCACGTCTCGATGGCCTCGCGAACCGGCCGGAGCTCGTCCTGCACGCCCAGTGGTTGCACCTCGTGGCCGAGGCCGCGGAGCGTGGTAACCACGTCGTATTCCGTTTTCCAGTTGTCGGCATCCTGCTCGCTGTGGCCGTCCCGGGAATCGGGGGGTACCAGGTCCGGGTGCATCAACACCAGCACGCGCTGTGATTTCATAGTGCGATCCAGTCCCGGTGGCCTTCGCTATAGAGAAAATGCATGGTCTTGGCGGTCAGAAGCACGGCGAACTCCATACGGAGTTGACGCTCACTGCCTACCGCGCGTAAACGCAGCTCGCGGCAGCGGCCGATCATGTTGCCGAGAATGATGTCGAGCGTGAACTGGTACTCCCCGGTCCAGCGGGCGACGGTGCGGCGAATCTCCGTGCGGTGGCGCCGAAGGAAGGTGGAGGCGAGCTCCCGATTGGCGTGCTTGGGCGCGTCGGAGAACAACTGCCGGAGCTCGCGATCGTACGTATTCGGAAACTCGACCGAGTACAGCTCCCGCTTGGCCGCGTAATGCTCGGCCAACGTCTTTCCGAGCTGGGACACCGGCTCGATCCTGCGGCGCGACCGGATGACCGCCTTGCTGTGTGCCACCTCGTGCATGAGCTCGTCCACGTACTCGAGCTTCTTCAGCGCCGGCCAGCCGGCGTATCGCTTGCGCCAGTCGGATTTGGGGCGCAGCCACACCGCAAAGGTTTCGGCAAAATCCTCGTCAGGGTGTGCCTGCGCATACCAGAGGCGTAAATGCTGTACGAACCGCTTGCTCGCCGGGTTGGGCCGGTAGTGCGTGGGGTAGCGCGTAGATGAGCGTCCGAACAGCTGCTGCCACCGCCGTCTGCGCTGTAGTTGATAGGCATGCTGGAGTGCGTGGCCGGTTTCGTGCCGCAGAATGCGCATGCACTCATCGCGTGAGCCACCTTCTACATCGAGCATCTGGCTGCGCTCGAGCCGCATGAGCCGCGGATGCGCGAGATAGAACGGAATGGCGAACCCGGGGATGTCGCCTGGCGAGAACCACTCATCGGAAAGCCAGACGTGCGGGCGCATGACTATCCCTCGCGAATCGAGCTGCCCGTACAGGTCCTCCAGTTGCTCTTCCAGCCAGGTGTTTTCGATTCGAACCCCCAGATCGCGGATCCGTAACTGCATGAGGCGGTCGCTTGGCCAGCGCGCCCAGGGAAATGGCATTGGCATCGGGACGAAGACTTGATCGAGTGCGTCGTACTGCGCGTGTAAATATGGAATGTGCGGCCGCTGGTGGAAGGAAGCAGCTTGTTGAGGTCATCCGGTGCGGGTACGTTCGAGCGCATGGAGACTCCCTCCACCGCCCCGGTGGCTCCCCTGCCGGATCCGCGCCCGAGAACTCTCGATCCGCGGGTCGTCAGGTTGTGGCGCACCGAAGCCATTATCTGGACGTTGGTTCTTGCCGGCATCGCCGGTGCACTGCAACTCGCGTGGGGCCGGGCGTTTCCCTTCTGGACGGTCGCCGCATTCGTGATCCTGTACGGGGCGGTCTATCTCGCTTTCTGGGTCCAGCGAGCCTACGCGGCGTGGGAGTTCGAGATCCGCGAGAGCGACGTACGGCTGCGGCATGGCGTACTCTGGCGGCGTACGAGCGTAGTCCCGCACGCCCGAATCCAGCATGTCGACACCCGTCACGGGCCGCTTACCCGCGCATATGGGCTGGCTTCGGTAGTTCTATATACCGCCGGACATACGGGCGCGGCGATCGAGATTCCCGGTCTGCCAGCGGCGGAGGCGGAATCGCTCCGCGAGCGGTTAGGTGCGCTCAGCGGAGCGGATGATGCGGTCTGACGCCACCGCAACACTGGAGCCACCGACCGAAGGCGAAGAGCGTCGGCTGCACCCGTTCACATTGCTTTTCAGCACCATCGGCATGGCGCGCCGGCTGATCCTCCCTGCTGTATTCGGAGGACTGTCAGCCGCGGACGGCGACGCGGGGCGTGCCGTGCTCGTGATCCTCGGTGTGCTCACCATTCCGTCCTTCGCACTTGCGGTGGCGCACTACCTCTCGTTTCGCTATGTGGTGACGAGGGACGAGCTGACCTACCGCTCAGGAGTGCTCCGCAAGCAGCAGCGAGTGATTCTCCTCGCGCGCGTCCAGAACATAGAAGTGCGCCAAAGCCTTGTGCAGCGGCTTGCCGGGGTCGCCGAGGTGCGTGTGGAGACGGCGGGCAGCGGGGCAGAGCCCGAGGCGGCGCTGTCGGTGCTCGGCCGCGGCGACGCCGATGACTTGCGCAATGCGCTGCTGGCGCGGCGAGTGGGCATGCGCGCTGCTGGCGTTGGTGCCGAAGGGGAAGGAGCGGCGTTCGGTGCGGCTGAGACCCGGCCCCTCGTCCACCTCACACCTCCCGAGCTGGTGATAGCCGGCGCGACGGCCAACGAGGCCGGAATCATCGCGGCCGCGCTCGTAGGGTTGCTGCAATTCGCCGATGACCTGCCGCTCTCCCTCGAGCGCTACCTGCCCGATGCGGAAACCTTCTTCGCCAATCAGTCGGTGGCGGGCGCGGTCGTCCTGGTCATGGGATTCATCATCGCGCTGATCGTGATCGGCTGGTTGTTCTCGATCGTCGGATCGGTGGTCGGATACTACGATTACACCCTCACGCGGGCCGGCGAAGAGCTTCAAAAGCGTTATGGCCTGCTCTCGCGAAGGGAGGCCAACGTGCCGCTGCGCCGCGTGCAGTCCATCCGGATCGAGGAGTCGCTGCTCCGGCGGCCGCTCAAGCTCGCCTCGCTCAAGATCGAAACGGCGGGTGGGCCGGCGCAGCGGCAGCGCGGAGGCGCTGAAGCATTCGTGCCGATCGTGCAGGCCAACCGGGTACCAGGGCTGGTGCAGGAGCTCTTCCCCTCGTTCGTGCTCGAGACTCGTAATCTGCGACCAGTGCATCCGCGGTCGATCCGGCGAGCAACGACTCGTTATGCGGCAGTGCTCATCGCGCTCGCCGGCGGGCTGGCGTTCGTCGACTTGCGTGCCCTGTTGCTCCTACTCGCCTTGCCGTTGGTCTGGCTGGTGGCTCGGTGGCAGTACCGCATGCGCGGCTACGCGCTGGCGAACGAGCACGTGGTACTTCGCAGCGGCGTGCTCAACCGTGTGACGTGGATAGTGCCTGACGAGAAGATCCAGACGCTACACGTGACGGCGACGCCATTTCAGCGCCGACACGGGCTGGCCAGCGTGGTGGTCGATACGGCGTCGGGCGGCGCTCAGCCGACGCTGGTGGATCTGGGCACCTCGGATGCGCAGTCGCTTCTCGAGCAGATGACGGCCAGGGCAAGGACGGCCCGCGCAAAGCAGCGTGCCCGTCGCGCCATGACACTTGCCGGCACTTCCATCCTCCCGCTTCCCGGTCCCGCGGGATAGTTTGGATCATGTCCGCCGGGCCAACGTGTCAGGCCCGTCAATCGTACTACGAGCAGGGACCACCCCAGTTCCCATTTCCTGGTTCCTCATTCCCATCCCCATGCTCCCACTACGCTTCATGCGTCGCGCGCTGGCGCTCACGGTGCTGGCGACCGTCTCTGCCGGCGCCCAATCGCTCACCAGCCCGAAGGATTTCTTCGGGCACGAGATCGGCGCGGACTACGTTCTCCCCGACTACACGAAATTTTCGGAGTACTGGACGCGGCTTGCCTCCCAATCGGACCGGATGCTGCTGGACACGATCGGCCTAACGGCGGAAGGCAGGCCGCAGCTGATGGCGATTCTCACGTCGCCGGCCAACCATCAGCGCCTCGACCGATTCAAGGACATCGCACGGCGCCTGGCGCTTGCCGAGGGGGTGAGCGAGACCGAGGCTCGGGCGCTGGCGGCGGAGGGCAAGGCGATCGTCTGGTTCGACGGCGGCCTCCACGCCACCGAGGTCCTTGGTGCGCAGCAGCTCCTCGAAACCGTCTGGCAGCTGGCCAGCAGAACCGATCCGGAGACGATGCGCTTTCTGGACGATCTGATAATTCTCGCCGTCCACGCCAATCCGGATGGAATGGAGCTCGTCTCCGACTGGTACATGCGCACGGCGAACGCGCAGGAGCGCTCGACGTCAGGCATTCCCCGACTGTACCAGAAGTACATCGGCCACGACAACAATCGCGATTTCTACATGTCGACGCAGCCCGAGTCGGAGAACATGAACCGGGCGATGTACATCGAGTGGTTTCCGCAGATCATGTACAACCATCATCAGACGGGTCCGGCGGGGACGGTGATGTTCGCACCGCCGTTCCGCGATCCGGCCAACTACAACTTCCACCCGCTGATCATTACGAGTCTGGACCTGGTTGGTGCGTCGATGCACAACCGGTTCGTTTCGGAAAACAAGCCCGGCGTGACGATGCGATCGGGCGCGAACTATTCCACCTGGTGGAATGGCGGACTGCGCACCACCGCCTACTTCCACAACATCATCGGGCTGCTCACCGAGACGATCGGCAACCCGACGCCGATCGAGATCCCGCTGCTGCCCAACAGGCAGCTGGCCAGCGGCGACCTGCCTTATCCGATCGAGCCACAGCCGTGGCACTTCCGCCAGTCGGTCGACTATTCGGTGACGGCCAACCGGGCGGTGTTCGACATCGCATCGCGGCACCGCGAACAGTTTCTGTTCAACATCTGGAAGATGGGGCACGACGAGATCCTGGCGGGAAGCAGGGATTCGTGGACGATCTGGCCGCGCGACATAGCGCGGATGGAAGCTCAGATCGCGGCGGACCGCTCCCAGCCCGAGAACACGACGGGGCGCGTGGAGCGCGCGCCGCCGGCGCCGTCGAAATACATGGAGATGCTCGAGGTTCCCGCCGACCGCGATCCACGCGCTTACATTCTGCCGGCCGACCAGCCTGATTTTGCCACCGCTACCAAGCTCGTGCACACCCTGCAGGAGAACGGCATAACTGTTCATCGGGCGACGGCGCCGTTCACGGTCTCCGGAAAGCGCTACCCGGCCAATTCATACGTGATCCACACTGCGCAGGCATTCCGGCCGCACATCCTCGACATGTTCGAGCCGCAGGATCACCCTAACGACTTTCCATATCCCGGCGGGCCGCCAAAGCCTCCGTACGACAACGCCGGATGGACCGTCGCCATGCAGATGGGCGTCGATTTCGACCGCATCCTCGAGGGCGTCGAGGGGCCGCTGGTGAAGCTCGACAGCATGGCGGTGACGCCGGCCGGCACCGTCGCCAGGGCACCCAGCGGCGGCGGATACATCCTCTCGGCCACGGTCAACGACGCCTATCGGGCCGTCAACCGTCTGCTCGGCTCGGGCGAAACGGTGATGCGCGTCGCATCGCCGGTGACGGTCGGCGGGCAGGCCTATCCGGCGGGCAGCTTCTACGTTTCCGCCGGGAGCGGAACACACGCCAGGCTGGAAACGCTCGCCCGCGAGCTCGGGGTGAGTGCCGGCGCGATAGCGCGGCCGGCGGGCGCGACGCCGGTGCGCCCAGCTCGAATCGGATTGTGGGACCGCTACGGCGGCTCGATGCCGTCCGGGTGGACGCGATGGATACTCGAGCAGTTCGAATTCCCCTTCCAGGTCGTCTATCCGCAGACGCTCGACGCGGGCAATCTGAACGCGAAGTACGACGTGCTCATTTTCGTGGACGGGGCCATTCCATCGGGCGAGGGACGGGGAGGCTTCGGATCCGGATCGCCTGACGCGAGCAGCGTCCCCGCCGAGTTCCGCGGCTGGTTGGGCAACGTGACGGTGGACAAGACCGTTCCACAGCTCAAGAGCTTCCTCGAGCAGGGCGGCACCGTCATCACCATCGGGGGCTCGACCGTGCTGGCGCACCACCTCGGCCTGCCTGTCGAAAACCATCTCCTCGAGCATACGGCTAACGGCGAACCCAGAGAGCTGCCGCGCGAGAAGTACTACATACCCGGCTCCCTGCTCGAGGTACGGGTCGACTCCACCGCCCCGCTGGCGGCGGGAATGCCGTCACGCGCGATCGTAATGTTCGATAACAGTCCGGTGTTCCGCCTGACGCCATCGGCGACGGTGGCCGGCATTCGGCCGGTGGCGTGGTTCGACACCGCCGCGCCCCTGCGCAGCGGCTGGGCTTGGGGCGAACAGTACCTTGCTGGTGGTGTGGCGGCCGCCACTGCCCAGGTCGGCCGAGGCACATTGCACTTGCTGGGCCCCGAGGTGCTGTTCCGTGCTCAGCCGCACGGCACGTTCAAGCTGGTGTTCAATGCGCTGTACGAGTAGGGGGGTGGGGGACGCGCGACGCGCGACGAGGGGACGGCGACGACCACGTCAGGCGACGCCGACCCCTCGTTCCTCATCGATCACCAGCCGCCGCATCTCCTGTCCGAGGCGGGCGCGTACCCGCACCAGCAGCGCGATGGCCACCGCCGCCAGCCCCACGACCAGTCCCCACCATAGACCGACCGGGCCGTAATCCAGTCGAAAGGCAAGCCACAGGCTTACCGGGAGCCCGAGCAGCCAGAAGCCGAGCAGATTGACGATCAACGGGGTGCGCGTATCGCCGACACCGCGCAGAATGCCGATCGATACCACCTGCAGCCCGTCGAATATCTGGAAAACACCCGCGATCGGAATCAGCGCGGCGGCCAGCGCGATCACCGCGGTGTCAGTCGTATACGCACGCGCCAGCAGCATTGGAACCGTCAGCATTACCACGGCCATGCTCGCCATGAATCCCACGCCGAGAACGATCGCCGCCCGGCTGGCGCCGCGCGCATCCTCCGGGTCGGCGCGGCCCACCGCGTGTCCCACGAGCACGGTCGCCGCCGCCGAAATGCCTAACGGGACCATGAAGGTGAGCGCCGCCATGTTGAGCGCCACGTGATGCGCGGCGACCTGGATCGGGCCGAGCACGCCCATCAGGATCGCGACCAGTCCGAAGATGCCCCCCTCGAGCATGAACTGCGCGCCGATCGGAGTGCCGACGCGAAGCATGCGCACCAGCGGCACCGCCGCTACCGCGTCGCGCCGCAACGGCACGATGTAGCGCCGCAGCGATCGCCAGGCCAACGCCAGAAGAATAGCCGCCATCAACAACCGGCTGATGCTCGATGCCCACCCCGTCCCGACAGCACCGAGCTCCGGTGCGCCGAGCCTGCCGTATACGAGCATCCAGTTGAGCAGCACGTTGGCCAGGTTTGCCAGGACGATCGTCCAGACGATCGGCGCCATTCGCTTCATTGCCTGCATCGACTGGCGCAGCACGGTGAACGCCAGAAACGGAAGCATGCCCAGAATGGACGCGCGCACGTACCCAGCGGCGATCGGAATAACCGCTTCCGGCTGGTGCAGTAGTGTCAACGCCGCCTCGGAAAGCCAGAGCACGACGCACATCGGAATCGTCAGGGCGAACGCGAGCACGAGTCCCCGCTGAAGGCCCCGCGTTATGGCCAGGTCGTCGCCGGCACCGACCGCCTGCGACACGATTGGGTCGAGCGCCATCAACGTTCCCATGCCGAACGATGCAATGATGTAAAAGTACAGATGGCCGAGCGCGACCGCGGCCAGCGCCGTGGCGGATACCCGGCCGATCATCATGGTATCGACTACCCCCATCAGCATCATGCCGACTTGCACCACCACGACCGGCACGGCGAGTGTTGCCAGGGCACGCGCCTCGCCTCGCAGGGTACGAGCATGGGGGGGAACGACGACGCTATCGTCAGGTGGAACGTGCACGTCTTCTTCTCGACTGTCGGCAGCCGCGCCTTCGCGCGGCGAACTTCTCAACTTCGTAGTAGTGAAACGAGGGGACCGAACCCCGAAGAACCAACCTAGTTGGTATGCGAAGAAATGAGTGTGAGCTCGACATGCACTCCGTTCTCCGCACCGGTTACCCCGGGCGGTGACGGCCGCCCGGCTTGGCGGGTCTGAACCAAGCCTCCAAAGAATGGACCAATGCGCCCACTTCTCTCCGCTCTTCTCGCCTTTTTCGTACTCTCTTGTGCCAACGCCAAGCCGCCTGCCGAGCCGAGCGATGACGAACCGCAACCCAAGGTGGTGCCGACGAACGTCGAATTCACGCTTCGGCGGGGCGAGACTGCGTCCATAGGCGGCGGCGCGCTGCTCGTCACCTTCCTGGCTGTTGGCAACGATTCGCGCTGCCCGGCCGATGTGGTGTGCGTCTGGCAAGGCGATGCCGAGCTGCACTTCCGTCTGGCGAGTGAAGAATCCGAGGCCGCGGCCATCGTCGACACGCTCCACACGGAACTTCAGCCGCGGGCCGCTTCCTACCTCGGCTACACCGTTACGGTGAACGGTCTCCAGCCATACCCGTACTCGAGCGACGAGCCGGGATCACGCGACTATCGCGTGGCCGCGACGGTCACCAGGAACGAGTGACGTCGTGGCCGCCTGACAACTCCCCGAATGCTACCTGGAGGGAGGCGCGGAGGAAGCCGGATTTCCCGTAGGCGGTACCGCTGGTGGCGGCGCAACGCGCGGGGCCCCACGTTCCTGGGACGTGCGAGCCATTTGCTCGATACGCGGCGTCAACCTGGCCATTAGTGAGGGCAGCGCCGCAAGGGGATCGG
>JBPCLX010000391.1:0-4109 GCA_051002815.1 Gemmatimonadaceae bacterium | reverse complement strand
TTCACCGCGCTGCTGCCTCCCTACGTCGGCTCGCGTGGCGGTGCACTATCGATCCACGATCCGGAGGAGCTCGGCCACTCGCTCGGCTACGGCGTCACAACTCCGAGGCTGCTGGTCGAGCTGGCCGGCGTGGCCGACAGCGCGGATGCCGCGCTGGCAGAAGTGCGTGCGCCGACGCTTCTAATACAGTCTCGCCAGGATCATCGCGTGTCGCCCGCAGTCGCCGAGCGGGCGATGACGCGAATCGGTGCGGCCGAGTCACGGCTGGAGTGGGTCGACGACTGCGGTCACGTACTGACGGTCGACCGGTCCCGTGAGCGTGTATTCGCGCTCGTGGCGGAGTGGCTGGCTCGTCATGCGCCGGCGGCGGATGCATCGGGAGATGCTCCCGCCGCCGGTGTCACGGTGCGCTGATTGCTCGTTAGGACGTAACCCGCGTGACCTGCGTGCTCACGTAGTCGCGGCCATCGGTGAGCAGCTCCTTGCCCTTTTCCACACCTTGGGAAAGCTGTTCCTTCCCTCTGTCCACGAGTTGTCCGATCTGCTCGCCGGTCTCCTGCGCCACGCGCTTCACTCGCGCGACCGGACCCCGGCTGGTGCGACGTCTCTTCGAAGCTGTCTTGCTGGTGCCACCCCTCTTCTTTGCGGCGCCGCGCTTGCTCGCGCTTTTCTTCGTGGCCTTACGCGCTGATTTTCGTGCCGTCGTACCGCGGCCGCGCGTCGCCGACTTCTTGGCTGTCCGGCGCGTGCCGGACGCTCCGCGTTTGGCCGACGCGCTCTTCCGGGAAGACGCTTTACGCGTGCCTTTCTTGGCCGTTGCTGCCTTACGAGTACCGCGTTTGACCGTCGCCTTCTTGCGAGCCTGCTTTTTCCTGGCCGCCATGAGGCCTCTCCTCGCAGTGGGTGGACTCTTCCGTCACGGACTTCAGGGGGATTATACAGCCAAATTCCGTGCCGTCACGTCCTGACACTACTCGCGGGTGCGAACCGGTCGAACCGGCGGTATACTTCGCGTCCCCATTAACAGTGATCTTCTGCCGGAGGCAATGAGATGCGACGTGTGATGCTGGTGGCCGGGCTGGCGATGCTCGGCGTCGCTTGTGCGAGCAGCGAGGATGCAGCAGTCGACGACACGATAGGCGAGAGCGCTGCGACCCAGGCCATGGGCGACGATCCCGATATGCGGCCCAGCGGCGCGAGCGGCGTACCCCAGGGATTCAGTGGACGGGTGGACCGGGCGACGCAGCAGCTTTCCGATGCCCGCTATACGCAACTTTCCGGCGGCAAGTACGAGGTCGTGACCGGCCCGCACCACATCCTGTTTCAACCCGGCGACTCGGTGAGCGGCAACTATACGGTGAACGCGACGCTGGAGCAGATGGAGTCGCCGGCGCACCCCGAGTCGTACGGCATTTTCATCGGCGGGACGGACCTGGAAGGCGACGCGCAGCGGTACGGCTACTTCATGGTCCGCGGGACTGGCGACTATCTCATAAAGGTGCGGAAGGGCGAGGAGACCTCCAACGTCGTGGGCTGGACGGCATCCCCGGCAGTACCCAAGGCAGACGCGACGGGGAAGGCAAGCTACCAGCTCAGCGTTCGCGTTGCGCAGGACTCAGTGTGGTTCAGCGTGAATGGGGCGCAGGTGGCGAGCGTACCCAGGAGCGCCCTTCCGACCGACGGGATCGTGGGTGTGCGGATAGGGCACAACCTGCACGTCACAACCACGCCGGTGACGATTCAGCGCGGCTGATGTTGTGGCGAGGCGCCTGTTAGGCGCCCCGCCGCAACAGCCGGGTCTCGCCGTGCTGGAGTAGCCAGAGCGCATCGGCGTCGAGTGACGCCTTCTCCCAGGCTGCGCGGAGGCGGGCGGGGGGCTCATCGAGTGGCTCATCGGTGAGCTTGAAGGTGCCCCAGTGTATCGGGAGCATGACGGCCGGTTGACGGGCCGCGGTTACTTTTCCCGTGGGGGGGGGGCCCCGCGGCGCGCTACCGGCGCTCACGGCCGCATAGGTTGCAACGGCCTCCTCCGGGTTCATGTGCACCGCCTCCATGAACCAGCGCGGATCGTAGGCGCCAATCGGTATCAGCATCGCGTCGAACGGCCCCAGCCGCTCCCCGATGAGCCGCCAGTCGTCGTGCATTGCGCTGTCGCCGCAGAAAAGCACGCGCCAGCCATCGGCCTCCACCACGTATCCGCACCACAGCGTGGCAAATCGGTCGTCGAAGCCCCTCGCACTGAAATGCCGCGCCGGTACCGCGGTCACGGTTGCGCCACCCACGTGCAGCGTGTCCCACCAGTCGAGCTCCCAGGCGTTCCGGACCCCGCGCTTTCGGAGCCACGACTCCAGCCCTAACGGGCCTACCCACGAAAGATCGGGCATCCGCCTGTTGAGCCGCCGCACCGTTGGGGTGTCGAGGTGGTCGTAATGGTTGTGCGAAATCAGGACTGCGTCCACCGCCGGCAGATCGGACAGCTTCACGCCTGCGCGCACATGACGCCTTGGACCGAGCAACGGGACAGGTGAGGCCCTCCTGCTCCAGATCGGATCGGTGAGAACCGTCACACTGCCAAGCTGGAGCAGAACCGTGGAATGTCCCACCCAGGTCGCCGTCAAAGTGTCGGCCGGCGCTCGCGGTCGTTCGAACCCCGGGGTGCTCATCGCAAATCGCGGATTGTCGCGCCGGAACGCACTACCGGATTTGAGACGCTGCGCCATCCACTTCAACACGTCCCTGCCACCACGCACGTCGCCGCCCGGCCACGGGTTGCGATAACCGCCTTGCGGTCGGTGATGCGGCGGCCGCGATGCGGGCTCTGGAGGCGAGGGTTCTGGTGCGCTGGTCGACGAGGATCGGGTCATGGGCGGCGGTTCACCGGGCCGAATGATAGACCACGGAGCACCGCTGCGGGAGCGGCGGTCGTCGCTTTCCGGCGCCGATTCTGGTGCGTTAGGCTATCGAAGGCGGCGAAGATACTCGGCGGCGCGTTGGCGGCGTCCCCAGAAGCGCGAGTCGTCGAACCGCTCGTGCCCATAGTAATTGGAGTCACTCTCCGGCATGGCGCCGGCCGCCGGTGAGGCCTCTTCGTAGGTTCGGTGCAGCGACATCTCCTCCGCGCGGGTCAGCGGCTTGTGCTCATATGCTGGAAGCGCCCCCGCCGCCAGCGTCACGATGTTGTTCACCCGGACCCTGTCGTCGTCCTCCTCGAGCCGGGCGTACCCGATCGGGACGAGCACGTGCCGGTCCCGCTCGGCCTCGATCGCCTCACGCCTCATCTCGACATCGACGTAGCGGACCTTCATGCTCTCGATATCGACGATCAGATCGTGTACCTGCCCGATGGTGCGGCGGTCGTGTCCCACCACCTCCCACCCCCGAATGTCCGGCTTGCCATCGGCAACCTCGACATCAGGGAGCTCCGACAGCGGCGCCACTCGCTCACCGTCTCCCGGCTCTTCGTGCTCGTCAGTATTCCGTGCCATCGCCCCTCGCTGTCGCTCCAGTCAACCGTGTCGTAACGAGCATCATGTCTCCGGACATCGGTATCCGCCAGTGCCCGCGGTTGAATCCGCAAGCACCGGTCCACCCGATCGCGTCGGGTTGCGCAATCCTAACGGGGAAGCGCAAGCGGAGCGCGGCGGCGACTGAAAGGGACCGCCGGGATCGGATCAGAGAAATCGACCCCCGCACATTGCCAGGTGCCCACACGGGATCTCGCGGGACCGGGACCAACCTCGGTTTCCTGGTCGCGGAGGCTCGACCGGCGGTCGAGTCGGGTACGATTCTCCAAGGGTAGCGTGTTCTGCACGCGCTTTGCCTTCCCCACCGGTACGATCTCTGCTTAGTTTTTGCTGGCGGCATCGCGTGTTGCCCAAGCGCGCGACCGCCGTCCCCTTTGAGACGCCGCCGACTCGGCGTCTGAACGGTCCTCGGGAACACGGAGCCAATGCCATATTTTGCCAGCTGGGCGTCACAATGGTGGCAGCCCGTCCTTTTTCTCGTCGTAGCCGGCCACCTCACGAATGTCTGTGTAACGCTGTTTCTGCACCGCGCGCAGACGCACCGCGGGGTCCGATTCAGCAGGCTGGTCGAAATTCCGATGCGCG
>JBPCLX010000390.1:0-9755 GCA_051002815.1 Gemmatimonadaceae bacterium | reverse complement strand
GTGGAAAGAGGATCTCGGTGTACGGCATCATCGCCACGAGCTGCGACCACTCGGTCGGCTCGTGCGGGTGCCAGGGCTCATCCCCACCCCACGGCCAGGTCGGGTTCCGGAAGCCGGCGGAGTGGCTGAGGAGCTGCCGGATCGTGATCGCCTCCATCGGGCCGAAGGGGTTGTGCACCTGCCGCAGCTCGGGGAGATGGTGGATCACCGGATCGTCCAGCGTGAGTAGTCCCCGGTCACGGAGCTGCATGATCGCGATGCCGGTGAACGTCTTGGTGATCGAAGCCCAGTGGTAGATGGTGTTCTCGTCGACGCGCCGCTGCGTCTCCAGGTCGGCGAAGCCGTGGACCTCCTTTCCGAGCACCTTCCCGTCGTGGATGAACCAGAAGCTGCCGCCGACGATCCCCTCCTCGTCCATCCGCTGATTGAAGTGGGCGGCTATGCGGCTCCAGGCGGTGTCGAAACCGGCCGGCGTTTGGGCTATGGTCCGTTCGGCGGCCAACGCCAGCAAGACCGCCGTCACGGGTAAGGCACGAGACACAACTCGCATGAGACGCTCATGGCCGCAGGGGATTGGGGATCGAGACATCCATAGATTGGGCGCGTGGAGCTCGCCGTTCCTCAACACGGCCCGGATGCGTTCGACCGGATCGCTCGGGCGGGGATCTATTGTTATCGCGGTCGACATCGGGGAAGGCGTTCTCGGGATCGATCTCGATCCTTGTGATCGCAGGACACGCGCGGACGCGGACCGTCTGGCGGCGCGCCCCGGCGAGCCAGGGCTGGACGGGCAGCTCGAGACGGTCGATGGAGCCGTCGGCGTAGGCGAAGAGCATGAGCAGCGCGGCTTCGTTCCACTTCGCCCCCGCGGCCGGAACCTCGACGGAGGCCGGGAAGGGATTGTGACGGACGAAACACGCGCCAGTGCGTTCATCCAGCCGGTCTCGAAGCCGACGAAATCGCCGAACGCAGTCTTCGCGTACAGGTAGCACCGCGGCCTGGGTGAAGTGGCTGGCCGCTTCCGCGAAGTTGAGGACCAGGACAAAGACCGGAAGCGCGAAGAGGAGCGGCACCCAGAGCGAGAACGGCCCGAGCAGCTCATACGATTCCGACGGCAGCAGGTAAATGCCGCTGCCCACTACCGCGTTGATGCAGAAGGCGATGAGGCCCCAGAGCCCGACGGCTCTGACGAGCCGTTCACCTCCCCGAGGGCGCTCTGCTACGGCGCTCATCCCGCCCCCGGGTCTCAGCGAGAACGCACGCGCGAGAAGGTCCCTGGTGCACCAGAACCTCGTTCCCCCGCCGAGATGGGAGTCATGATGATGGCTCCCCACGCATTGCTATCGCAGTCCCACCAGTCCCGCGACGGATTCGCGCAGCTTCGCCGCGTCGAAGCCGACGCCACGGCGAAAGACGATCTCGACGTTGCGAATGTCCGAGGGAGTTCGCACCGGATTGCCCGTCAGCACCACCAGGTCGGCCTGCATGCCCGGCTGGATCGTCCCCACCCTCTCCTCGAAACCGAGGATCTTGGCGCCGTTCGCGGTCATGATGCGGATCGCCTGCTCCGGCGTGAACCCCGCCTCTACCAGGAGCTCGTAATTTCGCTGGTCTCCGTACCCGGCAATCGAGCTCAGGCAGCACGGGTCCGACCCTGCGCCCAGGAGTCCCCCCGCCTTCACGAAGTCGCGCTCGAACTGCATGGCCTTCTTCAGCTTCATCCGGGCCATACTGTCGTTCACGGTCTTTCCGGAAGCGTAGTACTTGGCCACCTGCTCGGCCGCCTCCGGGTAGAGTGCCGCGAGCACGCGCGGATCCGCCGGCACGCGGCTCGGTGCCGACAGCTCGAAGACGGCGAGGGTGGAGGTCATTCCCACTTGGTGCTCCACCATTTCCCGGATCGTCCGCTGCACCTCGGGGCTCTCGATGTCGAGCGCGCCGTATATAACCGAGTCGCCCACCGTGGGACACACGTTTGGCTGCTTGCCGCTGTAGTACTCGGTATTGGTCAGGAGTCCGTGTTCGAGCTGGTCGATGCCCAGGGCTACCGCCTCCCGGAAGCCCACCGAGCACAGGTGCGCCGTGACCTTCACGCCGTGCTTGTGGGCCTCGTCGATGGCGGCGGCCAGTTCGGCCCGCGGGATCTGGGTGTACGCCTTGAACCAGGTGACCCCTTCCTCCGCCCAGTAGCGCACGGTGCGGCGCGCGTCCTCGGGGCCGGAGAGTGGATGCATCGCGCCAGGCCCGGGTCCCGGCCCCTGCAGGTACGGTCCGGTGACGACGATTTCCGGACCGGGGATCTCGAGCGAGTCGATGCGTCGCTTGAGATTGAGCTCCTGATACGTGTCGACGCTCCCCGTGGTGCGGATGGTAGTCACGCCGGCGGAGAGGAAGAGGCGCGGATAGCTGACCCCCATGAATTTCATCCCGCTGTAGTACATGTGGTCGTGCAGGCCGACGATCCCGGGGATCACGGTCTTTCCCGTGAGGTCGAGCACCTTCGCACCCGCGGGCACCACGATGCTCCCCGTCTTGCCGACGGCGGCGATCTGCTCGCCCCGAATGATGATCGTCTGGTCATCTTTTACGGGTGTGCCCGTACCATCCACCAGGCGAGCGTGCGTAAGCGCGACGACCGGTGCGTTCACGCTGACGTACTCCGACACTCCCCGCCCCAGCTCACGCGTTTGCGCGACGAGCGACGCCGCGGCGGTGAAGGTGAGGGCGGCTGTGATGAAAATCGTTCGGCGCATTGAAGGTGCTCCTCGGCGAATGTTGGTTACGTTGTAGAGGAATTACGGCGCTACGGTGAAAACGGCCATCATGTCGGCTCCTAGGTGTTCGGCGATGTGGCAGTGCAGCATCCATCTCCCGGGGTTGGACATGTCGACCAGCAGGTCTACCGTTTCTCCCGCCGGGATAATCGCCGTGTCCTTCCATACCAGATTCTGGTTCGCCACGCCGTCGCGGCTCAGCACCAGAAAGCGCTGGCCGTGTAGATGGATCGGGTGGTCCATGGCATGGCTCGAGGAGGGATCGTTGAAGAGCCGGAGCTTCACCACTTCGCCCTCGCGGAAATCCCAGTCGATATCCATGTTCTCCATGCCCGTCGCCGGGTCGCGGAGCACCCAGGTGACCTCCTTTCCGGTAGCCACCCAGTTCATCATCGGCATCCCATCGTTCCACTCGACCGGTGCGTTGATCCCGATCAGCATGTTCGCGATGGCGGCCGGGAGATCGTGCGTGCGGAGCGTGAGCACGAGCGAGTGGTCCACCGGCTTGTCGAAGTACTCGCGGAAAGGCGCGATCTCGGCGGAGACATCCGCGTTGTCGCGGAGGGTTTCGAACTGAACGGTGTAGCGCGCCGCCGCCGGCTCGCGCGCTACCCGTACGAGCCCCAGCGTATCGACCTCCTGCCTGTAGGTCCCGAACATGTGGTTGAACGCCTGCACGCGATTGACCAGCGCTACGGTGCCGCTGCGCGCAAACTCGACCTCGACGATGTAGCGCTCGGCGGGCGCGATCACCACGCTCTGTACCCACTCCTCGTGCTCGAACTTGCCGATGTCGCTGCCCACTATTTTCATGCGAGCGTCGCCGAACGACAGGTTGTAGAGGCGCGTATTCGAGACGTTGGTGAGAAAAAAGCGTACGACCTCTCCGCGCTTCACCTCGAGCGCGTAGTCGGGCTCACCGTTCACGAGGAAGACGTTGCCGAAGCGACCCATCAGCGCGTGCGTAGGCGCGCCGGCGCCGTACGGCACCGGACCGTGCTCATCGAGGAGGATGTCGTCAACCATCAGAACCTCCTCACGATTGACGGTGCTGTAGTAGCCCGCCTCGGGCGACCGCACCACCAGGTTGCCGTAGAGGCCGAGGTCCTGCTGGATGTCCTCACGGACGTGCGGGTGGTACCAGTAGATCCCCGCGTCCGGGAAATGGATGGTGTAGGTGAACGAGCCACCGGGCGGGACTGGGGCCTGCGTCACTCCAGGTGTGCCATCGAAGCGGTTGTCGAGCCGTATGCCGTGCCAGTGAACGGTGCTCGGCTGGTCGAGCGCGTTGTGGTACCGCACCGTGATCGTCGCGCCCTGCCCCACCTCGATGAGTGGCCCCGGGTACTGCCCGTTGAAGCCGTACATGACGAACGTCTTGCCGGCGATGGTCCGCCTCACCAGGCCTGCCTCGAGAGCGAGAGTGTCGCCGCTCGCGAGCTGAACTACCGCGCGTGGGCGCGCGTCGCGAAGCGTCGTCGCCGGGTCGGGGCCCGCACCGGGGAGGAAGGGGGCCACGGACGGGGTGAGCCCCTGCATGACGGGCGTCATCGGCATCCATGGCGGCATGGGCGGCATCGACCAGCTCTGCGACGCGCCATGAGTCATGCCGCCGGGTGTGCTGTGCGTTGCGCTGCTGCCATCCGGCGCCCCGGACGCGGAGTCGCGCAGCACACCCGGCGCCGACGGCTGCAGGAAGTCACGGTGCGCGAGGAGCCGTGCGCTCGGTGAGGTGCCGCGCAGCACGAGACGGCCGCGGCGCTCGGAAACGGTGTCGGAACGCTCGGCGCTGATCAGGATGCGGAACTGCACGTACGCGAGCTCGCCCAGTTCCACGCGGCCGTTGGTCACGGGGCCCAGCTTGACCGCGGCGTCGAAGGCTAGGGTATACGCCCATGCCACGTAGCCGGTGTAGTCGCCGAGGGATGACGGGTCGGGGAGACCGGCGACGGTCGCATACAGATGATAGCGCGGCCGCCCATCCGTGGTGGCGGCGACGCCGAACGGCGTGTGAACCGGGAGGAGCGCAATCGCACCCGTCGCCGCCAAGAGATCCGGCGTGGGGACGAGCATCATGCAGTTCAGCGCGGAGTTCGGCGTGGCGACGACGGCACCGTTGTCACCGCCCCCACCGGGATAGGTCGCGTCCGGCGGGATTCTCTGCTGTGCCTGCGCGGAGCCAGCCAACGCCAACCAGGCGAGGAAGAACCGTCTGGCGAGAGTCGGGATCACCTCGCCTCTGCGCCGTCGTTCCTGATCACCTGTCCGCCCTTCATGACGAAGCGTACCCGTTGTAGCTCTTTGACGTCCCGCAGTGGGTCACCAGCGACCGCGATGATGTCGGCAAATTTGCCGAGCTCCATCGTCCCGAGTCGGTCGCTCTCTCCGAGCAGGTCGGCGGCGTTGATCGTCGCGGTGCGGATCACCTCGAGCGGAGACATCCCGTCCTCCTGATACGCTTGCAGCGTGAGCAGGCTCGACTGGCCGCGCGTCTGGCCGGAGATGTCGTAGTATTCATCCGAGCCGAAGGCGATCTTGACGCCCAGCCTGATCGCGCGCTGCACCCGCTCACGGCTCCGCGCCACCGACTGCTGCACCGACGCGAGGCGCCGCTGCCGCTCTTCCGGAGTCATGGCGGTCCCGCCGAGCCCGCTGACGTAGAAGTCAGCAGGGTAGTCCGTGGGCACGAGATCGATGTTCTTGCTGGCCATCAGCTTCAGCGCGTCGTCCTCGATCCGGTAGCCGTGCTCGATCGAGTTCACCCCCGCCTCGGCCGCCGTGCGGGTCGCGATCGGGTTCGTCGCGTGGGCCGCAACACGCATTCCCATCCGCTGCGCTTCGTCCACGATGGCCTTCATCTCCTCTAGCGTCAGGACGCGCGGGGGGGTGTTGACGATGACCTTGATGAGATCCGCCCCGTCGAACGCCGCCTGGCGCACCGCACGCCGTGCGTCCTCGGAACCGTTGATCACCGCATATTCCTGCTC
The DNA here is from genome assembly GCA_051002815.1 of Gemmatimonadaceae bacterium. GTDB lineage: Bacteria > Gemmatimonadota > Gemmatimonadetes > Gemmatimonadales > Gemmatimonadaceae > JALZIF01. Next base: position 3,994 of record JBPCLX010000390.1, on the reverse strand, counting down.
GACCAGGTTCTGCGCATACGGAGCAAGCCCTCCAAAGAACTGCCCGCCCGCATCCGCAAGGGCCCGCGTCGAGGCGAAGATGCGCGGACCCACGACCCATCCATCCTCAATCGCGTCGCGTAGCGCCACATCTCCGTTCCACCCGGAGTTGCCCACCTCGCGAACAGAGGTGATCCCGGCTTCGAGATCCTCGCGCCCCATCTTGGCCCCGAGTAGTACGCGCCGCGCGGGACTCATGGTCGCGACGGTGACAATCATATTTGGGCTGTCGCCGCCGATCCCTGGCTGATAGTTCTCGAGCAGGTGCGTATGGCAATCGATCAGCCCGGGGAGCAGGATCATGTTGCCGAGGTCGATGACCTTGGCCCCCGCCGGTGCGGTGAGGTTCGCGCCAGCCGCCATGATGGCATCTCCTTCGACGATCACGACGGCGTTCCGGATCACCTCCCCACTCTGCGGGTCGAGCATCCGCGCGGCGCGCAGCACGGTTGTCTGCGATGCGGGGGTTTGGCCGTCCGCGGGCACACACGCCAGCACGGCCGCAAGCACCGCCAGCCACAGGGCGCACGCACGCCGGATGTGACGCATCGGGTGCGGGCTCGAAAGTCGCTGGCGCTGCTGATCTCGACGAATCGGATTCGGCATATCTCCTCTACCAGATCTGTTTACGCAGATTCTCCGGCCGCACCATTCCATCGCCCGGTTTGCAGCCGAACGCCTTCGGGAACTTGGGCAGGCTCGAGAGCGGACCGTTCACCCGCCATTCCGAGGGGGCGTGCGTGTCGGTGTTCACCCGCAGCCTCTGCGCTGCGCTGGGCGGGGCGGCTTGCGCTGGCGGACTCTGGGGACCCCCGGGAGTGGAGGCGCGCACGCAGCGGGGAACGCAACCAGCGTGGACGAGAGGGTGAGCTGAATCCACTTACGCATGAGACCCGTCTACTTGAGGGTTGATCGCACATTTCAGACATTGCGGACTTCCATTTCCGTCATTCGAGCCGCCGGCTCGTGGGCGCTCATCCAGTGATCTCGCCGTAGGACCGGACTTGTCGGCGCCGCTGTTCCGCGCCACTCTCGACTCCGCGTCACTCTCGAGGATGTCCGGCTGACGTGCTCTTCGCCTTCCAGTAGTAATATGCTGGGGCCCCGAGCAGCACCGCCCCGAGCCCGAGCAGCGCGCGCGCGGGTTGCGCGAAAAGGGTGTTGACCACGACGGCCGCCGCGGCCAGGACGAAGAGTAGCGGTGTCCAGGGATAGCCGGGAACCCGAAACGGACGCGGGCGATGGGGTTGGCGCCGCCGGTAGACAAAGATGCTCATGGCGCCGAGCGCATAAAAGATCCAGCCGGCGAAAACCACGTAGGTGAGCAGCTGCTCGAAGCTGCCGGTAGCAGCGAGCACGATGCCCCACGCCGAGCTCGCCAGGATCGCGAACGCGGGAGTTCCGAAGCGCGGATGGACTTCGGCCAGGCGGCGGAAGAAGAGGCCGTCGCGCGCCATGGCGAAGTAGACGCGGGGCGCCGTCAGCGTGAGACCGTTGGCGGCGCTGAACATCGAGACGAGGATCGCCAGCGCGATCAGCTGCCCCGCGGTCGGGCCGAGCAGAGCGCGCACCGCGTCCGCCGCGATGCTGTCGGAGCGGGCGGCGGCTGCGGGGCCGAGCGCCGCCAGGTAGGCCAGGTTCGCAAGCAGGTAGATCCCGACCAGTGCGACCGTCCCGATGACGATGCCTCGCGGGAACGTCCGCTGTGGCTCCAGGGTTTCGCCGGCGGAGAAGGTAACGTACTGCCACCCCTCGTACGCCCAGAGCACGCCGATCATCGCCAGACCCACGCCGGAGAGGAGGGGGAGCGACACGGTCTCCGGCCAGGCGGAAGCCGTGGCGGGAGCCAATCCGTTCCCGAGAGCGAGAAGCAGCACGCTCATCAGCAGGATCGCCCCCACTTTGATCCCGGTGGTCCAGTTCTGTACGCTGGCGCTGCTGCTGGTGCCTCGTACGTTGATGACGGCGACGGCGACGATCATCAGCACGGCGACCACGCGTGCCGTGACCGGCGTGAGCGGGATCAGCTGATCGAGATAGCCGGTGAACGCCACCGCCAGCGTCGCTACGGAGCCGCTGCTGATCACGAAGAACAGCGTCCAGCCGTACAGAAAGGCGGGGAGCGGACCGAACGCATCCCGGACATAGACGTACAGGCCTCCAGCCTCGGGATTCATCGCCCCCAGCTCGCCGTACGTCAGCGCGCCGAGCAGCGAGAGGACGCCCGCCATCAGCCAGACGACCAGCGCCGGTCCGATCTCTCCTCCTGTCTGGCGCAGCACCGCACCAGGGACGATGAAGATCCCCGAACCGATCACGGTGCCGATCACGATCAGGATCAGATCTTTCAGCCCGAGCGTGCGGCGAAGGGTGGGTTCCACGGTGATGCGAGGGCGGAAGGGCAAGGGCTCGCCCCCTCAGCTACAGAGAGCGGCGGAGGCGACGCGGGCGGTTTCGGCGAGGAGGGTTGCGCCCACGAAGATGCTCGCGTCCGCCGCAAAGAAGCGGGAAGTGTGGGCGGGAATCGCTTCGCCGCCCGTTTCGCGCCCGCCGATCCGCAGGAAGCACCCGGGAATGCGCTCGAGGTAGCAAGCGAAATCCTCCCCCGCGAGGTTCAAGAACCCGAGCGGAACGAGGGCATCGTCGCCCAGCAGAGAAGCAACGGCGCTGCGCGCCCATCCCACAGGTTCGGCTGGGTTGACCAGAGGCGGCGGGCCGGGATCGATCGTCACACTGGCGTGCAATCGGTGAGCGGTGGCGATCGCCTGTGCGATCCGCTCCACCTCACTGTGCAGCAGCTGGCGCGTTTCGGGGCGCGTCGCCCGCAGGGTACCGGTCAGCGTCGCTCGATCGGGAATGATGTTGGGCGCCGTCCCCGCGCTGACGGTCCCGACGCTCACTACTGCTGCGTCGGCGGGGTCGATGCGCCGCGCCACGATGGTTTGCAGCGCCGTGATCAGGGCGGCCGCTCCGACGATCGGGTCTGCGGACTCGTGGGGGCGGGCGCCGTGGGCGCCACTGCCGCGGAGCTCGATTTCCCAGCTATCCGCCGAGGCGGCGAGCGGCCCTGCCTCCGCGACCACTTCACCGACGGCGAAGCGCAGATCCACGTGTGCAGCGAAAATCGCCGCGACCCCAGTCAGCGCCCCGGAATCGAGGATGGCGAGGGCTCCCTTCCCCGTTTCCTCCCCGGGCTGCAGGACGATCAACACATCGCCCTGTGCGGGCCGCTCCGCGAGCAGACACGCGGCTCCGACGGTCCAGGTGGCGTGCACGTCGTGTCCACACGCGTGCATCACGCCCGACACCTGCGAGGCGAACTCGAGTCCGGTCGCTTCCTGGATGGGAAGCGCGTCGATGTCGCCGCGGATCGCTACCGCCGGCGCGCTCGAGTCCCGCCCGCGGATCCGTGCGACGACTCCCGTCCCGGCGACACGCTCCAGGCGCGCGGGGTCGAGGGCGGCGAGCTCGCGATGGAGCCGCTCTGCGGTGCCGTGCTCCTGCCAGGACAGCTCCGGGTGCCGGTGGAGATCCCGGCGCAGCGTCAGCAGCCGCTTTCTCAGCTCCGGCGAGATCGAGGTAACGACTCCTCGGTTCAGCCGGTCGGGCACGGCATACCTTGTAGACTGCTTGGAGACGTGAAACGGTCGCTGAGCACTTCGCAGCGAACCGTAAGATCCTCGATGCGGTCCAGATCTACGCCGACGCCGATGCCGGGTTGTTCCCGCGGTACGATGACCATGCCCTCGGCATCCATCGTCCATTCGGGAAGCACCACGTCCCGCTCCCAGTAGCGGGAGCTCGGGGACAGGTCGCCGGGAAGCGTGAAGCCGGGCAGCGACGCGAGCGCCACGTTGTGGGCGCGTCCGATCCCGCTCTCGAGCATTCCACCGCACCAGACCGGAACGCCGCTCGAGACGCAGAAATCGTGGATGGCGCGCGAGGCCCGCAGCCC
>JBPCLX010000389.1:0-3070 GCA_051002815.1 Gemmatimonadaceae bacterium | reverse complement strand
CCCACTTGGAGGCCCCAGCTCCCTTCCCAGGGGGGTCCGCGCCCTCTCCCCCCTCGCCTCGCTTCCCCCCTGCGGGGCCCCCCCCCGGGCCGCACTCGTTTCGACCGGGTGGTTTGTGAGAGGGAATCGATCGCCGCCACGGCCGTACCGTGAGTTCGATCGCCGGCGCGATGGGATGATATTCGCGATGGACGGCGGCCTCTGGCTGCATCGGCACCTCTTCAAGGGCGTGCCGATGGCGCATCTCGTCTCCACCGATCGCGCGCGCCTGCTGGAGTATGGCCGTCAGGTGGGACTTCCAGCCGAGCGACTGCAGTACAAACCGCTGAAGGATCCGCGCACGGGAGTTCGGCGGCCGGCGTGGCATTGGGATCTCGTCGAGCGCTTTCTCCCCCCGCGCGCAACGGATCTCTGATCGACCGACGCGCCCTCGGCCCGAGCGGTTTCCGAGCCGATGTAGTCAGGCGGTTTCGGTATCTGGAGAGGCGCCTTCGCGCTCGAGCGCCAATGCCTCATCACGCAGCCATCGTAGCTCCGCGCGAAGCTGATCGTGCAGCCGCGGCTCACGCCGGAACACGAAGTATGCGCGGATGCGATCCCATGCACGGTCGAGCCGGTCCCTGAAGCGCAGATCCACCGTAGCGGCGAGCGGAAGCGACAGTAGGTAGGCAGCGGCCCACAATGAGCCGGCGAGCACGCCGACAAGCGTGGTTTGAGCAGCGTAAGCCAGCAGCACCAGCACAAGTCCGGCGAGAATGGTGTGCATCGCCGGATCCTCGGGCGTACGGCTCGTCCGGCGGGCCAGCGTCTGGGCCAGTGTAAGGGGCAACCAGTGATTGATGCGTCCCCACCAGGCGAACGGGCCGACAGCGGCTCCGAACAGCATTTCGCGCACGCCGAACCATGCGCCTGATGCGACGTCGGGGCGGATGCCCAGCTCGGTAATCGGGATGTCGCGAACGGCGAGTGTTATGCGAAACGCCTCGAGCCTACCGAGGAAGGCGGCCACGCGCTCCGGCGCCACCGCCTGGACCCTGGCACCGATCCGGGCGATGCGCTGTGCAATGCGTGCCTCATCGACGAGCGGCGGTCCGCCCTCACCTAACGATCGTACCTTCGCATCGAACACGCCGGTCAGGACTCTCGCCAGGCCCAGCACCTGCTCGGCTTCATGCACGGTCGCGAAGTTGAGAGTGAGCTCGCGAAGGCGGGAGTCGATCTCCGCCGTGAGCAGCTCCACGGCCGGCTCCCCTTCATGAGTGGTTTCGTTCGCCGCGCACCATTCGTCGAGGTCGAGCGGATCGCCGACGCGGGCGAGGATGCGCGACCGCGGCGCCCACTTGCGCTCGAAGATCAGGCCGATCGGCTGAATGCGAAGTCCGCGCAACTGCCGCTCGATCCGCGCCTGAAGCGCCACGCGCGCAAGTCCGGTGCGCAGCGGCGCGAGCTCCGGTTCGTGATGACTCGTGCCTTCGGGGAATATCAGGATGGCGCCGCCGCCGGCCAGCGTGTCTACCAGCTCGCGGAATGCCTCACGATTGCGGGTGGGATCGACCGGCACCCCCGGCTCACGGGGCTTCTCATCTCGCACGCGGCGCAGCGGCACCACGCCGTACCATTTGAGGAGCGCGCCGAGCACCGGGTTCTCGAATAACGTTGCCTTGCCGGTCGGACGCACCCGGCGCGGAGCGATCCGCAGCACCACCAGTGCATCTATCAGCTGATTGGGATGGTTGACGGCGATCAGCAGCGGACCATCCCTCGGTATCTGCTCCGCGCCCTCGACCGCCACATCGCGATAGAACCAGTCAAGGGCGGTACCGGCAACCAGACGAACGAGCGCGTACAGCACGAGTCGTCAGGCGGCGCCGGCGTCGGCCGCAACGCGGATGCCGGCATCGGCCGCTCTCGCCGCACGCTCGCCTTCGACCGGATCGACCAGCAGCAGAATGGCCCCCCCGATGAAGAAGAACGCGATGATACTGAGAATACCATAACGGCCCGAGCCGGTAAGCCCTATCATGCCGGCGAAGAGCAGCGGGCCGAAGATGCCGGCGAATTTGGAAAAGACACTGAAGAACCCGAAGAACTCGCCAGACTTGTGACGCGGGATCATCGACGCAAACAGCGACCGGCTCAAGCCCTGCGTGCCACCCTGCACCGTGCCGACCAGCAGCGCGAGAATCAGGAAGTGTGTAGCCGTCTGCATGAAGAATCCGAAGACGCTGATCACCGCGTATACGGCGAGACCGGCGAATATCGCCTTCTTGGTTCCGATGCGGCCGGCCATCCCGCCGAACAGAAACGAGAAGGGGACTCCCACGAACTGAACGATCAGTATGGAACCGATTAGCGCGTTGTCCGATATGCCCAGCTCGGCACCATACGGCGCCGCCATTTTCTGAATCGTCGTAATGCCATCGTTATAAATAAGGAAAGCCAGCAGCATCAGGAATGCGTGCTTGTAGCCGCGGAGTTCCTTCAGCGTTTCGCGTAGGCGCTGGAACGCGGCGCGGACGGGGTTCTCACCGCGCCGCTCGTCGGGCTCGAGCATCCGCACTGGCTCGCGTACATGCCTGAACAACGGAAAGGAGAAGGCGAGCCACCAGATCGCCACCGACGCGAGCGCAAGACGAGCCGGCAACGTCGAATCGGCAGGCAGGCCGAACAACCCGGGGTACTGGATCCACGCCAGGTTGAGCGCCAGCAGGATGCCGCCGCCGAAGTATCCGATCGCGAACCCTGCCGTCGATACGCGGTCCACTTCTTCTTCTGACGCGATGTGCGGCAGCAGTGATTCGTAGAACACGAAGCTCCCGGCTACAGCTACGTTCGTCGCGACGAACAGCGCTGCCGCGAGCATGATGTCGCCGCGCTCGATGAAGAACATCAGCGCTGCTGCCGTGACCCCAACTCCCAGGAAAGTGCCGAGCATGCGCTTCTTCACCGCTGAGTAATCGGCGATGGCGCCGAGGATCGGTGATATCAGCGCAACTATGGCGATCGACAGGCTGTTCGCGTAGGCCAGGTACTGATTGGCCTGAGGCTCGGCGAACTCCGCTCCCGCTAC
>JBPCLX010000388.1:0-3003 GCA_051002815.1 Gemmatimonadaceae bacterium | reverse complement strand
CCATCGACTGACCCCAATTGACCCGGTCAAGGGTGCGCGCTAGCTTCCGGCCCATGTTCGTGATAACGCGCCTCCATCGCCATGTGCACCATCACCACGGCCCGACGGGCCGGGGGGTCGTGCGCATGTTCAGGATTCGCGGCTAAGCGACTCCGAGCACGCTCTGATCACCGGCGGCCCGTCCATTCCTGGATGGGCCGCTTTTTTGTCATCCACCCTTTTCTCGTTTCCATGCTCAGGATCGCACTGCCGAACAAGGGGCGACTCGTCGAAGACGTTCGCGACCTGTTCGCCGATGCCGGACTTCCCATTCGCGCGCCGAGCGAGCGAGCGCTCGTCGCCTCGCTGGGCGGAGAGTTCGAGGCCATCTTCGTGCGCGCGCAGGATATCGCCGAGTTCGTAGCCGATGGCGCCGCCGATGCGGGTATAACAGGCTACGATCTGATGCGCGAGGCAGAGCGTCCGCTTCGCGACCTGCTCGATCTGGACCTGGGCCGCTGCCGGCTGGTTGTCGCGGTACGGGACGACAGCGATATCAAGACCGTGGCGGAGATTCCGAACGGCGCGCGAGTCGCCACATCGTTTCCCCACCTCACACAGCGCTTCTTCAGGGAACGAGGTCGCGCCATCACCCTTGTGCCAGTCACCGGTGCCGCGGAGATCACGCCGCATCTTGGCGTCGCCGATCTCATCGTCGATCTCACTTCGACCGGTTCGACCCTGCGAGTCAACCACCTGCGAGAGATCGAGACGGTGCTCACGTCTACCGCGCGTCTCATCACCGCCGAAGGTGGGGAGGCGCTGGCCGACGCGCACAAGCGCCATGCCCTCGAAGGCCTGGCTACGGCGCTTGCGTCCGTGCTGCGCGCCAGGGGCCAGCGCTACCTCATGGCGAACGTTCCGAGGGCCGCTCTCGAGCGCGTGAAGGAAATTCTGCCGGGGCTCAGCGGCCCGACGGTGATAGACATTCTCAATGGCGGCGCGTTCGTGGCCGTGCACGCCGTGGTGGCACAACAGGCGGTCTACCGCACAATTGGCGAGCTCAAGGCGCTGGGCGGAGAAGGCATACTCGTGACCCGCATCGAGCGGTTGATGCCATGACCGAAGTCACATTTGCGGTAAGGGGAAACATCGGAACCCTAACGCCGAGCGAGCGCTCGCTGTTGTGCGATCGCGGGCTCACTACCTCCTCAGGAGTGCGGGATACGGTTGCGGCCATACTGTCGCGCGTTCGCAGCGGCGGCGACGCCGCGCTGCGTGAACTGGCACACGAGCTGGACGGCGTGACGCTCGAGTCACTCGAGGTGCCGCGCGACAGGTGGAGTGCGGCATTGGACTCTCTCGACCGCGACACTTTGCGCGCGCTCGAACGCGCGCGCGACAACATCGCGTGCGCGCACGCAGCCTGGATGCCGGCGACCGTCGAGGTGGAAACGGAGCCGGGAGTAGTAATAGGACGGCGTGCCGACCCCTTGTCCCGCGTCGGTGTGTATGCTCCCGGCGGGCGTGCCGTCTATCCGAGCAGCGTGCTCATGGGCGTAGTGCCGGCTCACGTTGCGGGTGTCGGCGAAGTGGTAGTGTGCTCGCCGCCGCAGGCGGACGGCTGGCCGGCGCCGGCGGTTCTTGCCGCCGCGGCCCTCGGCGACGCCGGCAGGGTATTTTCGTTAGGTGGCGCCGGCGCCGTCGCGGCAATGGCGTTCGGTACCGAATCGGTTCCGCGAGTGGACCGCATCGTTGGTCCAGGCAACGCGTACGTCGCCGAAGCAAAGGCACAGGTGGCGGCGGTCGTCGGCATCGATTCGCCTGCCGGTCCCAGCGAGCTGCTGGTGGTGTGGGACGGTTCGGCGAACGCAGCGACTATCGCTCGCGAGATGCTGGCGCAGGCGGAGCACGATCCCGACGCCGCGGTCGTCTTACTGCTGCTGCCGGGTGCGTCGAGAGAGGTTCTCGAGATCGAGCTTGGCGCCCAGCTCGCGTCCGCGCCGCGAGCCGGAATTGCTCGTCAGGCTTTCGCCGGCCGCGGAGCCATGTTGCAGGCGGAGACCTCCGTCGAGGCGCTGTCGTTCGCGGAAGCGTGGGCGCCCGAGCACCTGCTTCTCGCGGTGGAGGATCCGGAGGCGATGCTGCCGCTGGTCAGGAATGCCGGCACGGTCTTTCTTGGCGAGAACGCCTCGGTCGCGTTCGGCGATTACCTCACCGGCGCGAATCACGTGCTGCCGACCTCGGGAACGGCACGGTCGTATTCCGGCCTGTCAACCATCGACTTCATGCGCTGGACCACCTATCAACGCGTGAGCCGCGCTGCGGCGTCGGCAATGGCTGCCGCCACCGCCACACTGGCGGACATCGAAGGGCTTCCAGCACATGCCTCGGCCGCTCGCGCCTGGCAAATGAAGGAGGTCCAATGACGCTGCCGACCGGCGCGGTTACCGGAGTGGGTCGCGACGCCTATCGCGAGATTCCTCTGTATACAGGCGCTCCTGGCGCAGCGTTGCCGATCGATCTCAGCGACAATACGAATCAGTGGGGAGTCCCTCCCGCCGCCGCGCGCGCACTGGCGGACATGTCGCCAGCGACGGCGGCACGCTATCCGGCCGCCTACGCGCCGGCGCTCAACGAGGCGATCGCCACGAGTGCGGGTGTCACGCCGGACATGGTCGTCACCGGCTGCGGCTCCGATCAGGTTCTGGACTGCGCCTTTCGAGCACTGGCCGATCCCGGTTCGCGAGTCGCGCATCTCGACCCGACGTTCGTCATCGTGCCCAGCGCGGCGCGCTCCAACTCCCTCCAACCTGTCGCGATACCCTGGCGCGTCGGTGGTTCGGCCGATGCACCGGAGCTCACGGTGGATGAGGACGCACTGCTGGCGGCGGACGCGCAGATCATCTACTTGTGCTCACCTAACAATCCCACCGGAACGTTCATTCCGCCGGCAGTGATAGAGCGGATCGTCGGCCGCGCCTCCGGCATGGTGATCCTCGACGAAGCGTACGCCGAGTTTGC
>JBPCLX010000387.1:0-4901 GCA_051002815.1 Gemmatimonadaceae bacterium | reverse complement strand
GCACGGCCTTGGCGCTTGATGAGAGGGATGCGTCGGCGAAGAGCATTTCCCGAAATGCTGTAGTGCACATCAACTGCCTGCGTCGCATCAGGCTCATCCCATCCGGAGTGCACCATCAGCGTGCAATACACTATGCCGACTTCCGCAATCGCAGCGTGAACGTCGCGAATCTCCGTGTGCGCTACTCGGTAGAAGGCGCCACATGGCGTACGGCGCGCGTGGGCGGCGACGGTGATTCCGTCCTCGAGTACGGCCTGCAGATGGGCGACCTCACCGACGCTATCAGGCCACTGCTCGTCGGAAGCCACCCCGTGGCGGTGCCACCCCTTCATCCCACCGCGAGCGGAGGATCCCTCGTATTTCTCACCCGGCCATTCATCATAACGCCTGGCGAGCTGGTACAACATTTTCGGGCTGACCGCTCGCCCGATGTTCCGCCGGCCCAACAGAAAGTTGATCACCGCCGCCAGCGCGAACCCCGTGCAGGCGCCCTCCTGCCCCTGATCCAGAATCCGGGGTACGAGCTCGCAGTTCACGACCTGATCGGGAAGTGACGTAAGGCCTGGCTGGTACATCCAGTCCCTGATGTCTACACGATCGGGGGTGGCGTCGAGCTTTCGGCGGATTCGTTCCTTTGCCCCGGTAACCGGTTCCTGCAGCCGCCGGGAGCTCGCCTCTGGGCGCGTGGTTTTTGGTTCGGATGGGTCGGCGTCAGCATCATTTCCGGCGTTGCCCGCGCGCGGAGTGATTGTCCCGCGACCACGATTCTGTGACGACTCATTCGTTTTCCGGCGCTTTCGCGTTGCCACTTGCACCTCCACTACGTGTGACTGGGAGAATCGAGTGCGTGGCACTCGAGTGTCGCTGTGCGCCGGCGAACCAAATACCGGCAAGGCACCTCAACGACGAGTCTCTGGGATCCCTGAAGAACCCGAAAATATCCGACGGTGACCCCTCGATCCCAAAAATCTCCGCGGCCTCCGCGTAAAAAGTTGCGGAGTTGTGAACGGCAGCAATCCAGGACCACCCACTCGAAAGCCGGAGGCCCAGAGTATGTTGCCGCTCAAGGCCGAGCGCCACGGGGCGGGGCCGAGCTGACACCTGGGCGCCGCGACGCCACTCCCCTGGGCAATTACGGCAAACGGGGCCAGATGCACGAAACGTTTTGGGAGGCGCTGCGATGAATTGATGTCGGCGCGCGGGCGGTGACGCCCATCGTGCTATCGACTTCAACCGCGGCTGGTCGAGAATGCCATATACCGTTTGGAGCCGGGGGCGCCTCCTCGGCCACTCGGGTCTCTCCCATGCACGTTGCTTCCCCCGCATCAGGACCGGCGATTTCGAGCCTACTCGAGTCGGCTTGTCGCTGATGCCGATCCTCAGTGGTATTGGTCCGGCTATTGAAGCGCTGGCTGAGATACTGGGTGACGACGCGGAAACCGCTGATGAGCCGACCGAAGAACCGCAGGGCGGGGCGGACTGCGTGCGCCTGACGACGGAGTACGCCGACGCGCTCTCGATCAGCGATCAACTCGAGAACCTGGCGCTGGAGCTGCGGGACGCGGAGGGAAAGCGCATGCCAGTGTCATTGATCGGCATACAGGATACCGAGCAACTCTCGGCACTTGCCAGAGAGAACGGTGTGATTCTGATCGACGAGGAGGACGATCTCGAGGAGTGGCTGCCTCGGCCGAGTCGTTACCAGATCCTCGTGGAGTTGGAGGCGGACGACGACGTGCGTAACTCCCGGCCACCCCCATGGGCGCTTTCGCCTGAGTGAACGGGAATGCATCTTCCGGTAAAGTGCGAGCCGCGCGCTTGGACGTCAAGCGACAGTCGCCTTACGAGGCCAAGTCGTTTGCCGGATTCGCGATCGCGTCCATGCCACTTCGCCCGGGAGAATGCCTGATCATGCGCCGGCCACCCGCGACACTGCTGCTGACGGTCTTCACACTCCTCTCGGCAGGTGAAGCCGCGCCTCAACGTCCACTCAAGGTATTCATCTCCGTCGACATGGAGGGGATCGGCGGAATCGGCACCGCGCAAATGACCAGCTCCGGCGGCAAGGACTACGCGTCCGGCCGTCGCCTCATGACCGATGAGGTCAACGCGGTGGTGGCGGCTGCTTTCGCCGGTGGCGCGACCGAGATCCTTGTCAACGACTCGCACGGCGACATGCAGAACCTGCTGCACACCGAGTTGGACCCGCGTGTCGCGTACATTCAGGGAGCAATCAAGCCGGTGGGGATGGTCGAAGGGCTCGACTCCACTTTCCACGCCGCAATTTTTCTCGGCTACCACGCCAGGGCCGGCACCACACGCGGCTTTCTCGCGCATACGGGTTCGGGGATCGTCAAAGGACTCTGGCTGAACGATGTGGAAGCGGGCGAAGGCGAGCTGAACGCGGCGTATGCGGGCTCGCTAGGCGTGCCGGTGATCGTCGCCGCCGGCGACTCGGCGTTCGCCGCGCAGTTCGCGACCAACGTGAAGGCGGCCACGGTCGTGACGAAGACGGCAGTGACGCCGCAGGCCGCACGACTTCGCCACCCCGAGCGCGTGCGCGAGGAGCTCGCGTCGGCAGTGCGTCGAGGCCTCGCCAACCTGTCGAGCGCCCAACCGTGGAGCGTCGGCGCCCCAGTGCGCGTGCGACTCCGCTTTGCTGATCCGACCCGGCCACAGATTCTGGAAGCCATCCCGGGGGTGCGTCAGGTAGACGGTTATACCGTGGAGTTCACCGCGGCTGACATGACTGCAGCGTACCGGATGATCCGGCTCATGTATCGGTTCGTCACAGTCTGACGAAACGAGGAATACCCCGGAGATTTGACTAGTCTGACCAATTAAGGTATGTTTTCGTGTCATGCGAGACACTTATTCGCTCTATGAGGCAAAAACAAAGTTATCCGCGATCATCCGGCGAGTGAGGGAAGGCCATCGGGTGGTCGTAACGCTGCACGGAAAGCCTGTCGCGGAGATCCGGTCCGTGGAGCCCGCGTCAGGCGGATTGGAACAGCGCGCGGCGCAACTGGCGGAGCGCGGAATCCTGATTCGACCCTCCGGGACGCCCGTCCAGCCTTATCGGGTCGTCCGCCGGCCAGGAGCGCTCAAGCGGTTTCTCGCCGATCGAGACGGATGAAGGTCGCGTACCTGGATTCGTCATGTCTCGTCGCCATTGCCTTCGGCGAACGCGGCGCGGCGGCTCTGGCCAGACGGCTTACATCGTTCGACGAACTGGTCGCCTCGAATCTGCTGGAGGCCGAATTGCGCGCGTCTTTCGTTCGCGAGAATGTCGACGTGGATAGCGGCCTTTTGGGAGGGCTTTCCTGGATCATCCCCGACCGTCCGCTTACTCCGGAGATCGTGCGCGTGCTCGAAGCCGGCTACGTGCGTGGCGCCGACTGCTGGCATCTGGCCACGGCGCTGTATCTGGCGGAGGATCCGGCCCTGCTCTGGTTTCTGACACTCGATGAGCGGCAGGAACGAGTTGCGCACGAGCTCGGATTCGAAACATTGGACTCGAAATAACACCATGTCGCTTCAATGGGTTCGCGTTACGGCCGCCACTCTCCTCATCGGTGGCTGCACTTCAGACAGCGCTCCGCGTGACACCAGCGCCGCCAGCGCGACCACCGATCGGGTGACGTCATCCGTTCAGCTGATCGACTCCACTATCCCGCCGGCGATCGCGGGAACGGACGGCTGGAACTATCACCTGAGCGCCGAGGCCGATCTCGATGGGGACGGTCAGCCTGAGCGTGTCGTGCTAACCGCGCGGGTGGAGCTCTACCGCAGTCGACCCGCATGGGATGATGGACAGCCGTGGCAGGTATATGTGGAATCGGCGGACAGCACACGCCAATACATCTACTCGCAGCGCCTCCAGCTGGGCACACTTTCGATGCGGGTCGGCGTCAGCGAGGGGGGCCAGCCGGCGAGCATCGTGCTGCTGGAGCAACTTCCGCATCAGATAGGCGTGTACGAGTCCGTCTACCTCGGCCCCGACAGCATTACAACAACGGCGCGATTTCGGCGAGAGCTCGATCCGCGCGGGCAGTCGGCGAGTCCGATGCTCCCATAGCGCCGGTCAGCTCCCACAGACCGTTGAACCTCGGCGACCGGGCGCCATATTGAAGCGCCCTGCTCTGGAGGCTGTAACCGGAACGTGACGCCGTACTCAGCCGTTGGAACAAGGTGCGGTGGCGGCTGGTCTTACCCGGATCTATCTTCGGCGCTCGTCCCCAACCCCAATCCGAGTAGAGAAATGCGAACAATGAGTAGGCTCCGCGTCCTCACCACAGCCATGGTCCTTGCTACCATCGTGACGCCATATCAGGCGCAAGGCCAGGCCGCGAGCGCGAGTACCTCGCCCGCTGTAATCGAGGTGCTGATGCGGGACATCGCGACACTCGAAGGGAAGCTGATCGGATTGTTGGATGCGATTCCGGAGGAGAAGTACGACTGGCGCCCCGGCGAGGGGGTGCGGTCGGTGCGTGAAGTGATCATGCACGTGGCCGCCGACAACTACTTTCTGCCGACGTTCGCCGGAATGGACGCGCCCGTGGCGACCGGTATCAAGAGCGGTGATTACCCCAGCGTGCAGGCGTACGAGAAGAGGAAGGCGACCAAAGCCGTGGCACTACAGGAGCTCCGTGCATCGTTCGCTCATTTACGGAGCGCAATGGAGATGGCTGACGAAGCCTTCCTGGCGCAGTCGCTGGACGTCTTCGGCACCAAGATGAGCGGGCTCGACCTGGCAGTGATGACCACCACGCATCTGCACGAGCACCTTGGACAGGCGATCGCCTATGCCCGTTCCAATGGAATCGCGCCACCGTGGAGCCGGGGAGGGTAATGCCCGCGTCGGTCCTGCATCGCCTGTCGGCCTTTACGACCACACCGGA
>JBPCLX010000386.1:0-4369 GCA_051002815.1 Gemmatimonadaceae bacterium | reverse complement strand
CCTCCCGGCGGCGACTGGAACTACGAGCGAATATTCGCCGGCGATGACGAGTCAGCGCCCGACACCACGCTCGGTTTCGGCGACTGGATCTCGCTGACCGATGTTACGGTGACGAACGGACACGTCGTCGTCCGGATTCCCTGGGAGCCTGACGATGAGCTCGGTCTGGCGGCGCGGGATTCCGCGGCCGCGGCGGTGCTGGAAGGCGACAGCCGGCTGATGGTCATACGCGCTCCCGGAGGATTTCAGCAGGTCATGGAGTTCCAGGAGGTGTTCGCCGAACTTCCGCGCCTGCGCATCGCCGACCCAGACACTTCGACGATGCTCGTGAGGGTGGCGGCGGCGCGGTTGCGGGCTCTGCCGTTCCGGCCACCGGCGGCGGAAATCCGCGATGTGAACGGCGATTTCCTGATCGCGAGCGATTCGCTGTACTGGCGCGACAATTCCGCGGAGCTGGCGAACTCCCGCATCACGGACTTCAGCGGAACGTACGAGATCGAATCCGGTGACATGTGGCTCAACATGAACGGCGAGCAGGTCGCCCTTGCCGATCTACGCTGGCTTTATCCTCCGATACCATCGGAGGGAAGCGGTCAGCTGCGGTTCGCGATGGTAATGCGCGGTGATTCGTCGGACTACGTGGCGCGCGAGGCGACGATAGTATCGGGTGAGACGCGCATTGCCGGGAGGCTGGGCCTGGCGCTGACCGACTCGATACGCTTTCACGATACCGCGCTGCGGTTCTCCGGCCTCGGCACGCGCCTGATCGAGCAGCTTGCGCCGGGGGTCGAAAGCCCGCGCCACGGAACGTTAGGTGGCACGACCAGCCTGAGTGGCACCTTCGGGAATCTGGCCCTTCAGGCCGACGTAACGTTCGATGACGAGGCACTCGGCCGCAGCCACGTCGTCGCCAGCGGCGTGGTGGGAATGGGAGAAGTTTTCCGCACCGAGGCGCTGCGCGTACGCGCCGACCCGCTTCAGGTAGGGCTCGTGCGCGCCGTGCTTCCTGACTTTCCGCTCGGCGGCACGGTGGAGGGCACGACGACGATAACCGGCTCCAGCGCGCGATGGCTGATGGCCGGGACCGACCTTACGCACACCGAGGGCGGTGCCGTCTCGCGGCTGATCGGACGCGGCGAGATAGCGTTAGGCGGACGGCGGTACGTGAATGCCGAGTTGCGAGTGGCGCCGCTTTCCCTGGCGACCGTTGGACGCTTCGCACCCGCGCTGCAGTTGCAGGGCTCGGCGATGGGAACGATCACCGCGCGCGGCCCATTCTCCGACGTCGTACTGGCCGCCGACCTGCGGCTGTCGGATGGAGGCGCTTTGGAGATAGCCGGCAGAGCGGACATCGCGGCAGAGGAACCGTCGTACGATGTGGAGGCCGCGCTGCGACTGTTCAACGCGAATTACGTGGTGGCTACGGCGCCGCGTACCAGCATTACCGCGGTGGCGAGCGCGCGCGGACGTGGCGTGAGTCCGGCAACGATGCAAGCGGCAATCGCCCTGGACGCCTCCACATCCGACATCGACAGCGTAGGCATCGACACCGTTCACGTTCGCGCGAAGATCGCGGATGGACTCGTCGCGGTGGAGCCGCTGGTGCTGAGGGCCGGCTCATCGCTGGCCGAGATGTCAGGCACGTTCGGGCTCGTCGCGGACCGGCGAGGCACTTTGCAGTACCGGGTGCAGATCGATTCACTCAACGAACTGTCGCGCTGGCTGGTCACCGCCGAAGACACGGTTCGCGTGCGGCCTCGTCCGGCTCGACGCGCGCAGGCGCTGGCTCAAGCCCGTGCCGATTCGATACGGATAGCCAGGGCCACCGAAGTCGAGCGTGCAGCTGTCGGTGGGCCGATGCCGGTTCTGGTCGTCGACAGCATACCAGCTCTCGCGTCGGATTCGCTGGCCGGTTCGGTGCTCGCATCCGGAACCCTCCATGGCAATGTGCAGCGCTTCGAGTCTCGCGGCCGCGCCGCGGCGGCGAATATCGTGGCGTTCGGCAATGCAGTGGAGAGCATCCGCGCCGAGTTCGCGGTCGCGCGGCTCGACACCGGCGTGCCGCGAATGGCGTTAGGTGCGAGCCTGCTGGAGGTGGAAGCCGGCGGCTTTGCCTTCGACAGCGCCGATCTGCGGGTTTCGTACGCCGGCGGAAGCGGAACGGTGGCCATGGCGATCCACCAGGAGCGCCTCAACGACTATCTCGCCCACGCCGAGTTCGAGCTCAATCTCGATGGCAACGCGCTTCGCTATACCGACTTCAGGCTTCGGTTCGACACCACCAGCTGGGTGTCCGCGCAACCCGGTCGAGTGCTCTGGGGGCCACGCGGAATAAGGGTCGAGCAAGTTGACCTGCGGAGCGGAGACAACGGTCGTATCTACGTCAACGGTCTGCTCCCGACCGAGGGCGAGATGGATGTCGAGCTGGACTTGCGAGGCGTGCAGATCTCGCATCTGGTCACGCTGCTGCAGTCGGATGTGAAGGCGGAGGCGGTTCTCGCCGTCACCGGACGACTGCAGGGAACGCGCGAGGCGCCGCGGGTGGAGGGAGCACTGGCCGCGACGAACGTGGTGTACGGTGGTGTCGAAGCTCCCGACCTGCGCACCACCGTCGCCTACGCCGATGGGCGGCTGCTCGCCGACCTCATTGCATCGCGTGGCTTGGCGCCGCTCGCCACCGCGCATGCGGAGATCCCTCTGAACCTGGCCTTTTCGGCCACCGGCGCGCGCATGCCTGACGAGCCGATCCGGATCGAGATCGTCGCCGACAGCCTGCCGCTCGACGTGCTGCCGCAGTTCACCGATGCGGTGTCGAATCTTAGCGGACGTTTGATAGGCAGGATGGTGGTGAGCGGCACGCTGAAAGCGCCGCTGCCCGTAGGCGCCTTTGCGCTGGATCTCGGCTCGATGCACATCGTGGCGAGCGGCACCACCATCGCGGATGTTCACGGTACCATTCGTGTTACCGGCGACTCGGTCATATTTGATGAGCTCAGCGGCCGAACGCGCGGAGACGGCACCATTCGGCTCCGCGGCAGCATCGACATCGCGAGCATTAGCGAACCCGGATTCGACTTGCTGATCGATGCCGAAGATGCGCTGCTACTCAACAACGAACAGGGACGGATCTACGCCGACGCCGGTCTCGACGTTGTCGGGCCATTCGACCGTGTGGAAATCATCGGCGGTGTGAACATCGTTCGGGGGGTCATGTACATCCCCAAGCCCGAATCCCGGATCGCGATCAGCCCTTCGGACCCGGCGATATTCGCCGTCACCGATACTGCATCGGCGTTCGGGCAGGAGCTGCTTTCCGAAGCCTCGCCTCTGCTCGACAACCTGGTCGTCGATGTAGCATTGTTCATCACACGCGGTACCTTCGCCCGATCGATCGAAGCGAACATCGAGATTCATACTCCCGAAGACCCGCTGCGCATACGGCTGGATCAGCGCAGGGACCATGTCGACGTGCTCGGCTCGGTTGCGACCGAGCGCGGCGAATATCAGGTCGCGGGCCGCCGGTTCGACATAACGCGTGGATCCGCGCTCTTCATCGGCGGCGGGGACCTGAATCCGATCATTCAGCTGGTTGGAGAACGGCAGATCGACCTCGTTGGCCGCGAGGCGTTGCAGATTCGCGTAATCATCGGTGGTACCGCGCTCAACCCGCGCCTGACGCTGGAGAGCAACGCACAGCCTCCCATCTCACAGACCGACCTGCTGAGCTACCTGGCCTTCGGCAGATCCGGCTCATCGTTGCTTCAGGCCCAGGGCTCGGCGCTCTCGGGGCAGGGGTCGGCGAGCGGTCAACTCGTGGGCAACGTGGCGGCGCTGGCCACCAGGCAGCTCGCTGCCGTTGCGCTCGGTGCGGCAGTGCAGGAGCTGCAGCAGGATTTCGCACGTAGCCTGAACGCCGATGTTCTGAACATCAATCCCGCCGATTTGCCCGCCGAGCTCGATGCCTCGGGTTTAGAAGCTCTGGTCAAGGGCACCGAGATCACCGCCGGGCGCTATTTCTCGGCAAATACGTTCGTCTCCACGCAGGTCCGCCCAGCTACGGGGACGCTCCTCGGACTGCATGTGGAGCAGCGCCTGCCAAAGGGATACAGCATCGAGGCGACCTTCGAGCCCAGGTACCTGCTTCGGGAGCCGTCGCTTGCGGTGCAGGATCCGGCGCGACCCGTTCGCGTGCTGGGCGCGTTCCTCATTTGGGAGCGCCGCTTCTAGCGGAACCTCCCGATACGCGAGAGGTACTGAGTTCCAGCGTGAGCCCCCTTCTGTTCTGCAGAGTGCAGAGCGAGTTTCAGGGCGGTCCCTGAATTGGCGGATTGGAGTGGCGCAGGGCGGCCCCTCCCCCGCGAGCCTTCTC
>JBPCLX010000385.1:0-3634 GCA_051002815.1 Gemmatimonadaceae bacterium | reverse complement strand
TTCTGTCGTGTATGAGTTTCCAGCGGTGACCAGCTGTCTCATGATGAGACGTTCTCGCGCGCAGGACTTGCACACTCTCTCCCGTCGCCACGTTTGCCGCTTAGCGCGATTCTCCACTCGCTTCAAGTGCGTTACGCATAGGATGACGAGCTGGGGAGATTTGGGCTACTGCGGGGTAATCGAAAGCACGGTGTGATCCCGCCTCGTCAACTTTACCGGAGGGTGCCTTGCGTCTTTCCGTCTTCATCATTGCCGCTGCCACCGCTCTGGGCTCCTCCGTCACGCACGCGCAGCAGCCGGTTGGCGACGCGTTTCGCTCAGCGCCAGTCACGGAGGTGTCATACACAGTGCGTTACGATCGCGACGCGGCCACTGAAGGCGCAGTCAAGATTGCGATGCAGTTCACTACTCCGGGCAACGCTCCGGTGATTCTGTCGCTTCCCGCCTGGACACCGGGCGCGTACGAACTGACCTACTTCGCGCGCTGGGTGCAGAACTTCGCCGCTTCGGCTGGGGGCAAGCCGCTGGAGTGGGACAAGGTGGACTACGACAGCTGGCGGGTGCGGCCTAACGGCGCAACTTCGGTCACCGTCACGTTCGACTTCGTCGGCGACTCGCTCGACAACGCCATGACGTGGCGGCGTCCCGACTTTCTGATGCTCAACGGCACGAACGTCTTTCTCTATCCTGAGGGACTCGATTTCAACTGGCCGGCGACGGTGCAGGTGCAGACCGAACCGGGATGGAAGGTGGCGACCGGCATGACCGAGCGCGCGACGCGCGTGTTCACCGCCCCTGACTATCACGATCTGGTCGACATGCCCTTTTTCATCGGCGAGTTCGACATGGATTCGGCGCGCGTAAGCGACAGCTGGGTACGGCTGGCATCGTATCCCGCCGGCGGGGTAGCGGGCGCGGACCGCCGCACGATCTGGAACACGCTCCGGCAGACGATCCCGCCCCAGGTGAGAGTCTTTGGCAATACTCCCTGGGAGACGTACACGATGATGCTCATCTCCGATTCCACGTACGGTGGCGGGAGCGGGCTGGAGCACCAGAATTCCCACGTGGACATAGTCTTCGCTGGTGCCGTGGCTCATCCGCTGCTCCAGGGGCTGTACGCGCACGAGCTCTTTCATGCCTGGAACGTCAAGCGGCTGCGGCCGTCCGACCTGGTGCCGTACCGCTATGACGATGAACAGCCGACCGAACTGCTCTGGATGGCCGAGGGAATCACCGACTACTATGCCGACCTCTCGCTCGTGCGCGGCGGAGTGTTCGACTCGTCAGGCTTCATGCTTGCGACTTCGAGCAAGATCGGCGAGGTGAGCCAGGCTCCTCCGGTGGCGCTCGAGGACGCCTCGCTGTCGACGTGGATTCATCCCGTAGATGGCACGGGCTACATCTACTATCCGAAAGGCTCGCTGGCCGGCTTCATGCTCGACATCATGATTCGTGATGCGAGCGAGAACCGCGCCTCACTCGACGATGTCATGCGCCAGCTCTACCGGGAGACCTACGGGCAGGGTGGCCGCGGATTCACCGAGGAGCAGTTCTGGCAAGCCGCCTCACGAGCGGCGGGCGGCACGTCGTTCGCGGATTTCGAGCGAAAGTTCATCGATGGGCGCGAGCCGTATCCATGGACGGAAGTGCTGCCGCTGGCGGGGATGCGCTTCGCCGTCGATACCGTTCGCGAACCCCGGCTTGGAGTGAATTCCATCGGATCGGCCGACGGCGTCATGGTGACGGCCGTCGAGCCCGGGAGCGCGGCGGCGGAAGCCGGAGTACAGCCGGGTGACATTCTGGTATCGGTCGGTGACATCCGCGTCGACGATCAGAGCTTCGGCGAGCGCTTCCGGGCGAAGTTCCAGAACCAGGATGGTGCCCCTCTCCAGATCGGCGTCATGCGCAATGGTACTCTCGTCGCGATTGGTGCGCGTGTGAGACTGAGCGAACGATACGACGGGCGGATCGAAATCGACCCGGCGGCGTCGCCGAAAGCGATCCGCATCCGAAGTGGTATTCTCCGGGGGACGACGGACCAGTGACCGGTGCCGTGCCTTACGCGTTCGTAGATGCCCTGGGCGTGCGCTGGGAAGTCACCGAGGCATCGGTACAGCACGGCGATTCGATCTGCCTGCGTTTCGAGTCACCGGGGGAGCTGCGCGAATTCTGTCCGCTGCCTGACGACTGGCGCGACCTTCCCGATTCGGTGCTGGACCGCCTCTGCCGCAGGGCCACTCGCGTGGCCCGCGGCTGAAGCAAGGGCTGCATCGACTGGATCAGCGCGACCCGCGTCTCTGGACGAAACTGAGCAAGTCCCGCACGAAGCGGTCAGGCTCCTCCCAATGCGGTGAATGTCCTATCCCGGGGTAGGACAGCAGTTCGGCACCGCCGATTCTCCGGTACAGCGCGAGCTGCTCGTCACGCCGGAAAACGGCATCACGGTCGTACGCGCTGAGCGACAAAGCTCCCCATGGAGTGGCCGATCACCGTAGCGCGGGGGATTCCCATCGCGTCCATGAACGCTACGGCATCGTCGCTAAGATCGGCGAGAGTGTAGCCGCTTGCCGGCCGGTCGGAGTCGCCATGGCCGCGCTGATCGATGGCGAACACGCGGAGCGAAGTCGGCAACTTGGGCAGGATGCCGCTGAACGAGTACCAGGAATCGCCCAATCC
Organism: Gemmatimonadaceae bacterium; assembly: GCA_051002815.1. Classification (GTDB taxonomy): domain Bacteria; phylum Gemmatimonadota; class Gemmatimonadetes; order Gemmatimonadales; family Gemmatimonadaceae; genus JALZIF01. Next base: position 955 of record JBPCLX010000385.1, on the reverse strand, counting down.
GTGCAGCAGAATCAACGGTTCGCCCCGCGGATCGCCCTGCTCCTCGTAATGAAGTCGCGCTCCCGTCCGCAGCCGCACGTGGGCGAACCGAACGGACGGAACTGCCGCCGAGACCCTGCTACCGATCGAGGTGCCCGCATTCGCATGCTGGGCCGACAGCGGTGCGGCGAGAGCCATCATCGTCGCCAGGTGCTTGAGCATCGGAATATCCTCTCGCAGTCGTGAGTGTGAGGTCCTGCCACGACTGATGCGGCGAACGCCGCGAATCTGCGACACTGGCTCGGCGCCAGCTCGGCGGAGGAGCCCCCCTACGTCGGTAGTGAGGATTCTGCCGGCTACTTCTTTCCCTCGCCGTTGAGTCCGGGCACGACCTTTTTCACCGTGCGCGCCACGACCGAACGAGCTCGCCAACCATACAGCAACGCAGTCTGCGCCGAGGAGCGCTCGCCGGCAGGCACGCTGAACTCGGCGACTACTTCGTCGGTGAGCGGGCGGCCCCAAATGGGGCCGAAACGCGTCTGCCGCCACCATGCGCGTGAGGAATTCTCTCCGGTGTCGGCGTGCCAGATGCCGCCGATGAACGGCAGCGGCTCGAGCGTGATTCCCCGCTCGCCGAAGTACCGCAGGTAGTGCACGTGGTTGCCCAGAATCTTCTCTGTATACTCCGCACCTAACGTGTCGACGACCGTGTCGCGCGTGGGCCGGGTTCCGATCGCCGGGTCGATTGGAAGGAGGTCGTGCCTGAACAGATGCGACGTGCCGCAGTAGCTCCAGAACCGGCCACGAGGCTCGCCTATGCGGAAGAGTCCGCTCCAGATCAACCCGGTCGGCATGTACCACCCAGGAGCTTCGCTGTGCGCGCGGACGAAACCGGCAAGCCGGTTGCTCACGAAATCGTCGGCATCGACCGGCATCAGGTGAGTCGGAGAGAACTGCCTGGCGTGGAGCATGCCGA
>JBPCLX010000384.1:0-4654 GCA_051002815.1 Gemmatimonadaceae bacterium | reverse complement strand
CTCAGCACGCTTTCCTGCTCGAGCGGCGGTCGCTGATTCGCACCTGCATGGGCGAATTGGAGGAGCGTCCGGCCGTTGGCCATCCCGCGCAGGAGTATCCGCACGGCACGGCGGCGGAACTGGCGGCGTATCTCACCCGTTTGCGCAATGACGGGTTGACCACGCTGCCGTTCGATCCTGGCGCGTCTGCGTGGATGCTGCTCGCGGCGATCTTCGGCGACGCAATGTGGCGTGGAATTCTGCCGGAGCTGTACGGCGATACAGCGGAGCAGGCGATCGTCGAGTACGTGCGCCTAACACTTTCCAGTATCGGCATTACGGCCGCGGCGGGCGAAGGTCACGAAACATCGGCTCCCCGGGCGCGTACGGCCTAGCGCTCCAACCAGCTCACATACACGAAATAGTTCGTCGCACCATGCACCGCTCCTGGAATCGTACGTTTACCGCCCTGCTTGGTCTGCTGCTGAGCGCCGTTGTAACACCGTCGGTGCGCGCGCAGGAGAATGCCAGAACGATGTCGCTCGACGACGCCATCACCATGGCCGAGCGCGGCAGCGAGTCGGTCGGCATCGCGCGCGCCGGTGTAGCACGGTCGCGGGGGGAGATTCGGCGCGCTCGCAGCGAGCTGTTTCCCCAGCTGTCCGGAACGGCATCGTACACCCGTGCACTCGCTTCGGAATTCGAGGGACTATCATTAGGCCCGCCGGACACGCGTCTGTTGTTCCAGGCATTTCAGCCCCCCTCGTCCGGCCTGACGCCGGCCGAGCGGCTCGATACGCTCGAGGCAGCGGTCGCTCTCGCCACGGACTGCCAGCCTGACGGCGGCGGTTTCGATTTCAGTGAGCTCCCGTTCGGACGCGAGAACACAGTGCGGTTAGGCCTCAACGCCACGCAGACTCTCTTCAGTGGCGGCCGGGTCGTTGCCCAGTCGCGCGCCGCGGCGGCCTCGCGCCGCACGGCGGAGATCGCCCTCGCATCGGCACGGGCGCAACTCGTCCTCGACGTGACGCAGGCGTACTACGATGCGGTGCTCAGCGACCGTCTGCTCGAGATCGCCAACGCGACGCTGGTGCAGGCAGAAACGACGCTCACGCAAACGCGGTTGGCGCTGCAGGTCGGTACCCAGCCGGAGTTCGATGCGCTTCGCGCGCAGGTCACCCGCGACAACCAGCTGCCGATCGTCGTAAGGCGGCGGACCGATCGAGAGCTCGCGCTCATGCGCCTCAAACAGCTCGTCGACGTCCCGCTCGAGCAACCGGTGCGGCTCACTACCCTGCTCGGCGACTCGGCGGACGCGCCGCCGGTCCGGGTCGCTGGCGTGGAGATCGCTCCGGCCGATACGGCCGCGGCTGATCGGGCACCGGTTCGTCAGGCAGCCGAACTCGTCGAGGTGCAGGAGAATCTTCTGCGCATTGCGCAATCGCAGCGGCTGCCGGCGGTGAGTTTGAGTTCCCAATACGGACGGGTTGCCTATCCGGTAAACGGACTTCCGGGGTGGAGCGACTTCCGGGCCAACTGGAACGTGGGCGTGAGCCTCGCCCTTCCCATTTTCACCGGCGGTCGAATAAGCGGCGACGTGCTGGTTGCCGAGGCCGATCTCGCCGAGCAGCGCTTGCGAATGGACCAGGTCGAGGAGTTCGCGCAACTCGACACCCGCAGCGCGCTGGCGGAACTGGAAGCGGCCGAGGCGCAGTGGCAGGCAAGCGCGGGAACGATCGAACAGGCCAGTCGCGCCTATCAGATCGCCGAGGTGCGGTACCGCGAAGGCATCTCGACACAGACCGAGCTGTCCGATTCGCGAATTTTGCTGCAGCAGGCGCAGGCGAACCGGGCGATGGCTGCGCGCGACAGGGCGATAGCGCGCGTGCGCGTCGCGCTCCTGCGCGATCTGCCGCTCGGCGTGGGCACGCAGGGAGGGGCGGCGGGTGTCCAGTCGGGCGGTGTCCCCAGCGGATCGGAAGGCCAATCACAGCAGCGGCCGCGTCAGGCAGCGGCGGCAGCGGAAACCCAGGCAAGCTTTGGAGCGGGCGTACCATGACAGCAGGAACTCGAATCAGGCGGCGCCTGTCCCGGCGCGGAGCCATAGCGGTGATCATCGCGCTGGCGGGGACGAGCGCCTGCCAGCAGAACAGCGATGCCGCGGCAGCCGAGAGCGCGGCAGTGGAACCGATGCTCATAGGCATCGAAAATGTTGCACTGGCTGAGAGCACCACGTTGTCGAGCGGCCCGGCGATCTCCGGCTCGCTCGAACCGGACTGGTCGGCGACTGTACGGGCCGAGGTGTCGGGACCGGTCGTGCGAACGTATGCCGAACGCGGCGATCGCGTCGCGAGCGGCGCTCTGCTCGCGCGCATCGACGACCGCGCGATCCGCGATGTGTATCTCTCGGCGCGCGCGGCCGTACGCACGGCCGAGTCGGCGGCGGAGCAGGCACGGCGTGATCTGACGCGCACCGAGACGCTCGTAAGGGCGGGCGCCGTGGCGCAGCAGGCCGAGGAGCAGCAGCGCGTATCCGTCCAGAGCAGCGAGGGCGCGCTCGCCGATGCGCAGGCGCGGCTCGCGTCCGCGGAGAAGCAGCTGCGCGCCACCGAGGTGCGGGCGCCTGACAAGGGGATCGTCAGCGACAGGGCGGTGCAGGCGGGCGATGTCGTGCAGCCGGGTGGCGCTCTGTTCACGGTGGTCGATCCGTCTCGAATGAAGATGGAGGCGGCGGTGGCGGCACAGGAGCTGGGCGAGGTACGTGTTGGCGCCCCGGTGGAATTCAGCGTCAGCGGCTATCCGGGCCGGGTGTTCACCGGGCGCGTCGCTCGTATCAGTCCGGTCGCGGATCCGACCACCGGACAGGTGGGGATCACGGTCGAGCTGCCAAATACCGCCGGGCAGTTGGTAGGCGGACTGTTCGCCGAGGGGCGCGTCTCCAGCCAGACGCGCACCGGGATCGTGATTCCCGAGAGCGCACTCGACGTGCGCGGACTGCGCCCCGTCGTGCGGGTGCTCGACGAGGGTGCCGTCGCTAGGGTGGAAGTGGAGATCGGACTCCGCGATGCGGCGACCGACCGGGTGGAGGTCACCAGCGGGTTGTCGGCCGGGGACACTCTGTTGCTGGGTGCGGCGCAGGGCATCGCGCCGGGCACACCGGTTCGCGTAAGGCTCGTGGCCGATCAGCCGGGCACCACATCGCAGCGCCAATAGACCATAACGCTTAACCAAGCCACGCTCGGACGAGGGAAGCCGGCATGTTCATTTCCGATTTTGCGATCAAGCGGCCGCTGATCACCGTCGTCACCATGCTGGCGCTGGTGGTGTTCGGGCTGTTCGCGTTGTTGCGTCTCCAAACGGACGAGTTCCCCGAAGTGGCGCCGCCTTACGTGTCGGTGGCGATCGTGTATCCGGGTGCCTCGCCGGAGGTGGTCGAGAACGAGGTGCTGGATCCGGTCGAGGAAGCGATCGCCTCGATAAGCGGCGTGAAGAAGATGCAGGGCAGCGCCGCCGACGGGTTCGCGATGGTTCTCGTCGAGTTCGTCTTCGAGAAGCCCCTTCAGGAGGCGACGCAGGATATACGCGATGCCATCTCGGCGATCAGATCGGACCTCCCCCAGGAAATGGAGGAGCCGATCATCCGCAAGCTCAACGACACCGACCGGCCGATCGTGTCGCTGTCATTGTCGTCGCAACAGCTGACGGCGGCCGAGCTGTCGCGGCTGGCCGATCCCGCCATCACTCGCGAGCTGCGATCGCTTCCCGGAGTCGCCGAAGTCACCGTGCTAGGCAAGCAGGAGCGTGAGCTCACCGTGCAGCTGCGGCCGGATGCCTTGCAAGCGGCAGGCGTGAGCGTCAGCGAGGTGGTGCAGGCGCTCGGCGCGCAGAACCTCGCCGCTCCGGTTGGCCGCGTTATCGGCGTTCTCGACGAGAAATCCATCCGGCTTCTCGGCCGTATGGAGACCCCGGAGGAGTTTCAGCAGCTGGTCGTTTCCGAGCGCAACGGACAGCTGATCCGGCTCGGCCAGGTCGCCGACATCGTCGACGGCACCGAAGAGCAGCGTACGCTTGCCCTTTTCAACTCAGAGGAGGCGGTCGGCATCGACATCAAGAAGTCGCAAGGCTACAGCACGACGACCGTTGCCGACGCGATTCTCGAGCGAGTGGAGTCGATCCGCTCAGAGCAGATTCCGCCGGGTGTGACACTCGACGTGGTCCGCAACGCGGGAACTCGCGTCGAAGCAGCCGTGAGAAACGTGCAGGTGATGCTCCTCGAAGGCGCAATGCTCACGGTGCTGGTGGTGTTCATTTTCCTCAACTCGTGGCGTTCGACCGTCATAACCGGACTGGCGTTGCCGGTGTCCGTGCTGGCGAGCTTCATCATGGTATGGGCGTTCGGCTTCAAGCTGGAGACGATGTCGCTGCTCGGTCTCTCGCTGGCGATCGGTATCCTGATCGACGACGCCATCGTCGTGCGCGAGAACATCGTGAGGCACGTTGAGATGGGGAAGGATCATTACACCGCCGCGCGCGAGGGAACCAGCGAGATCGGACTCGCGGTGACGGCGACGACGTTCTCGATTCTCGCCATGTTCGTGCCGATCGCGTTCATGAGCGGTGTAGGTGGCCAGTGGTTCAAGCCGTTCGCCCTGACGATGGCCAGTTCAGTGCTCGT
>JBPCLX010000383.1:0-8909 GCA_051002815.1 Gemmatimonadaceae bacterium | reverse complement strand
CCCGGAATCATCCGGGCGCTTCTCATCGCTCATAACGAGAGATGGAGCGGTGGTGTTTGCGGACATTTCATCCCCCTGCTATCGCCGGTACGACGGTGAGCTCGTCACCGTCCTGGACCGGCGCATCTAAGCCCCCCCGAAAACGAATATCCTCGTCATTCAGATAAAACGTCACGAATGCGTAGGGTGTTCCGGATGCATCGCGCAGCCGAGGTGAGAGCGAGGGATAACGGGCCGCAACATCGACGATCACGACACCAGCGGTCGCTCCGGTCGCCGACAGTGTGCCACCGCCGGTCAGCTTCGCCAGCACGGCCGGGAAGTACAGGGTCACCGTCACGTTCGCCTCGGTTGTCCAGAGGTATTCTGCGCCGTGGCAGCCGCACCGGAATCCGGTTCGTAGCCGTACTCTTCACCCACCGTGGCGCTGTAGCCGCGTGCCGGCGATTCGCATACGATCGCCTCCGCCCGCACATCCAGTCTTCGCCATGCTTCCACCATGGCTGCGGCCACGTCGTTAACGGCATTGCGCGACGTCAGGCCGCACACGGCTGATCCAGAGCCGCTGAGCGTGGCGCCGAATGCGCCGGCCGCTCGCGCTGCCCGCACCACGTCGTCGTAACCCTGAACGAGGCCGCGACGAAACGGGACGTGAAGGACATCCTCGAGTGCGAGCTCCAGCAACCTGGCATTTCCGCTCGTCAGGCCGGAGACGAGCGCGGCACCAAGTGCCGCCGCACGCGCGGCAACCGCGTGCGGAACGGTGGCCGGCAGCGCTGCACGCATGAATCCCGTTTCGGCTTCGAAGTCGGGGACCGCCAGCGCGAGGGCGAGGTCCGGATGCAGTTCGATTCGCGCAGTGACCCACGCCGGGACTCCGGCATGGAGCTGCTGGCCCGACTCGACAGACAACGCCAGCGTGGCGCCGCCGTGGATTGCCGGCGCCACGTTGTCAGGGTGTCCATCGATGGCAGCGCAAAGCTCGAGCAGACGCTGGTCGTCGAATCCAAGTCGCAGGAGCACATTGGCGGCGGCGGCGCCGGCCACGACAGCCGCCGCTGAGGAGCCCAGCCCGCGCGCGACGGGGATGTCGGAGCTGGCGCGGATGTGCAAACCGTGCGGCACCCGGCGACCAGCTGCGTCGCACGCAGCCGTGAACGCCGCTACGATGCGGTCCTCGCCAGGCGCGACCGCAAGTCCGCGCAGCGTGCCCTCGCAGTACAGGCTCACCGGCTCGGTGGCACCGTCCTCGACGACCGCCGTGAGGGAGAGCCACCGGTCCACCGCAATGCCCACGCAGTCGAACCCAGCTCCCAGATTGGATGTGGAGCCGGGAACGCGAACTACCGCGCGGGCACTCATCGCATTCCTCTCGCCGAGACGGTCGGGCGCACGTACCGCCTCACAAGTCGTCGGGTGATCGCCGCATGGTAGGCCGCAGGTGTCATGCGCTCACCGAATGTCCCCGAAAACAGGCTCCTCGCTATTCCGAGTGGACCGCAGGGTCGGCATGAGACGGAAGCTCGAGTCGCTGAGGCTCTCGCGGCTGTGGCTGGAGTCGCGCCTGGACTCGAGTGGAACGCTGGCGCCGTACGCTCAGAAGGTGAAGTCAACAGCATTTTTACCGCAGAGAACGCAGATGATCGCAGAGAAATGCAAGAGAGAGAAATAGAGAACAACTTTGTGTGTTCGCGCATCGAGCGAGCCGCATCCGCAAGCCGCCTGCGGTCCTCTGCGCTCCTCGGCGCCCTCTGCGGTAAAAATGCGAAGCGTTGAACTACAGCGATCCCAATTCTGCGGTGGGTAAAGTCTCGGGTCAGCAGTGGTATTCTGGAAGCCATCACAAGTCTCATTCAGACTGCCAAGGCGAAGGCGAGAGGATATCGCTCGAACCATGACTTGATCGCCATGGCATACCTCCTCGCCGGTAAGCCCGAGTTCCGATCGTCACCCACTTGAAAGAGCGAAGAGCCTGAAAACAAAAGGCCCGGACGGAAGAAGCCGCCGGGCGACGCTACGTTCGGTTCCCGATCGCCGTCCGATCCCCGAGCGCTACGCGATACAATCCGAACATGACGAGCAAGAGGAGCGTCACCCCCGGCCACACCCATTCGTGCACCCCGAAGAGCGCCAGCGCGTTGCGGTCACCGGTCACCACGATCGGAATTGCCAGAAAGATGCCGACCAGCGCCTCACCGGTTATCAGCCCAGCGGCGAACAGCAGCCCGTGACGGTCGCCGGTGGTCGTCCACTCCGCAAAGCCGCCGTGCGTAGCCTCGGGCATCGCCGCCTGGATCGCCGTGCGGCGTCGTCCGACCAGCCAGGCGACGACGCCACCTAACATAATGGCAACCGATAACTCGAAAGGCAGATAGATCCCCACCGCCACCGCCAGCACCGGAGTCCGAAACTCGCTCCCGCGCTTCTCCAGCCACACGTCCAGCATGATCACGAGGACCGCGACGGCCATGCCGGCCATCACCATTCCCCATGGCAACCCTCCGCGGAACACGCCCCCGGCGACGGCTGCCATCAACGTCGCTTGCGGAGCGGCGAGCGGCTGAGGGTGCAAGGCAGTCGGTACACCGATCCCGTAGGCCTGCAGCAACAGCTTGAGCACTGGTGCCATGATGAAAGCCGACGCCGCCACCCCAACCACCTGCATTATCTGCTGCTTGACCGGAGTCGCCCCGAGGATCCGTCCCGCCTTCAGATCCTGCATGTTGTCGCCGGCGATGGCGGCCGCACACGCGACCGTGGCACCGATGAAGATCGCCGCCGCCGGGCCCAGCGGATTGTCCGCGCCCATCAGGACCAGCAGCAGGAGCGCGGCGGTGAGAATCGTGGCGATCGTCACGCCGGAAATGGGATTGTTCGATGAGCCGACGAGGCCCGCCATGTATCCGGCGACCGCCGAGAACAGAAATCCGGCGATGAGCATTATCACCGCCATCAACAGTCCGATCCATAACGACTGCGTGAAATGGACGAACATCGCTCCGAGCGGAATTGCAGCCAGTACCAGCCCGGCACCGACCCATGGCATGGGGGTATCACGTTCTGTCCGGTCAATGGCCTCCCGTCCGGGAGTTCTTTGCGCTCGATAGGCATCGAGCCCTGAGCGAATTCCCCCGGCGATGCTGGTTCGCAGCTTGATCAGCGCCCAAAGGCCGCCGATGACCATGGCGCCGACCCCCAGGTACCGCGTCTGCGTGCTCCACAATCGGCCCGCCGCGTCCACCGCCTCAACACCTTCCGGCACACCCTGCGTCCAGGCCACGATCGGAATCGCGACCGGCCAGTTCATCGCGCCGCCGAGAAAGATCAGAACGGCGATGTTGAGACCCACTATGTAACCGACGCCGACAAGCGCCGGCGAGAGGTTGGTTCCGAAGTATGCGATTGTGCCTCCCACGTAGCGCGCCGACTCGAGTACACTGCCCCATAACCGCACTCCGGTGTCCCCGAGCTTGAACAGCGCGCCGATCAGCCCCGCCCACGCCAGATACTTTACCCCCGCGCCGCCCCGTTCCCCGACTTTCAGCACCTCGGCCGTCGCCACCCCTTCGGGAAACCGCAACGGATTCTCCACGATGAGCGCGCGCCGCAGCGGGATGGTGAACAGCACGCCTAGCGCACCGCCCAATCCCGCGATCAGCGTCGTCTCCCAATAATTGAACTCCGTCCACGTGCCAAGGATTACCAGCGCGGGAATGGTGAAAATCACCCCCGCCGCCAGGCTTTCCCCGGCCGACGCCGCCGTTTGCACGATGTTGTTCTCGAGGATGTTCGAGTTGCGGAACATCTTGAGCACCGCCATCGAGATCACCGCGGCCGGAATCGAAGCCGAAACGGTGATGCCGGCGAACAGGCCCAGGTATGCGTTCGCGCCAGCCAGTATCACCGACAGGATTACGCCGAGCACCAGCGCCCGGATCGTGATCTCGGGAAGCGTCGTCGTGGCGGGGATGTACGGGGTGTCGGGATCGGGACGCGCCATGGGTCGGGATTCGGTTTGGGGAATCGGGATCGGGCGCTGCACCTTCGCAATATCGCGCGCGAAGAACATGGGGCGCCTCTGGGTGAGACGCAATGCGGAGTGGCCGGCGTGCCGCATGACGTGTCGTGAGCGACGCGATCCTCGCCAATGGGAATGTGGCGGAATAGCTTTCCGGCATGACCTCAGGCATTACGCTCTGGTTCACAGGCATCCCGGCGTCCGGCAAGTCCGCCATCGCTCGCAGGGTTCGCGAGCTTCTCGCCGCTCGCGGACTTCCGGTGGAGTTGCTCGACGGACCCGAGGTTCGGCAGAGCCTCTCACGCGGACTCGGATTCACTCGCGAGGATCGCGAAGAGAACGTGCGCCGTATCGGTTACGTGGCCAAATTGCTGTCGCGAAATGGCGTGATCGCGATCTGCGCGGCGGTCTCGCCCTACCGGGCCACGCGCGAGGAAATTCGCCAGCACGTCTCGAATTTCGTCGAGATCTTCGTCGACTGTCCGCTCGAAGTGGCCGAACGGCGCGACACCGAGGGACTTTATGCGAAGGCGCGTGCCGGCGTCATTGAAGACTTCACCGGCGTGAGTGATCCGTACGAACGTCCGGAGAAGCCCGAGGTCTACATCGGGTCCGACGAGGAGTCCATTGAGCAATCCGCCGCCAAGGTGGTAAAGACTCTGGAGCTTTTGCAGCTGATTCCGCAGGTGGACGACGGATTCCCCGACGCCGACGATCTGCGACGGCGGCTTCGGGGGCTCGGATACATTTGAGGGGTTGGGGATTGGGCGTCAGGGGTCAGGGCCAGGGGCTCCAACCCTAGCGATTTCCGATCCTGCGTGCCATCCCCACACCCCCAGCGGCGAGAAGGAGCAGGCCTCCGATAAGCGCCGCGGTAGCCATGCCGCCAGTGCGAGCCCTGAGGCGCAGCCTTACGATCGTTGGTTGCACGACGATTCGCGCGCTGCCTGACGACCCGTCCAGCCGGAGCCGCGCTTCGAAGTCTCCGAGCTCGGCGCTCGCCCCCGGTGTGAGCCTGAGACGGACCGCGTGCTCGGTGTTGGGAGCCACCGCGCGCAGCTCCACTGGCACGCTCTCGACATTCCAGCCGATCGGCCCTTCGACCGTGACTCGCACCTGATCCAGTGCGCGTGTTCCGATGTTGCGAACTGTAACGGCAAGTTCGGCCATCTCCCCCTCATGGAGCTCATGGAAGAGATTGGAGGCACGCAGCTCCGCTCGGCCGACGCCCCGTGGAACGACTTCCAGTTCCGCAACGCCGGCTCCGGACGAGCGGATCTCGTCAGGCACGCCTCTCGCAGCGGAGGCGCGGCGCTCCTCATCAGACGAGGCGATGACCATAAATCGATAGGCACTGTCGATGACGAGCGCAGCGGCGTCCGGCGACGGCATCGACAGAGTCAGCCGAAGTTGCCGCTGGCGCTGGCCAACGGCGAATCTGAGCTGCGCTATGCGCGCACCGGTCTCCGGATCGAAGAAGGCATGGGGAATCGAGGCCGGGAGTCCCTCTATCGTAAGGCGTACAGGGCGGTCATCGCCACCAAAGCGCTCGAGACTGAGCTCGTAACTCGCCTCGGCGCCGACATCGGCTTCCTGTGAAAATGGGTGAGGCTGTACGGTGATCGTGCCCGAAACGTCTGCCTCCAGCCATACCTTGTGCTCCTCGCGGCGGCCGGCGCTCACGAGTGAGACGACCACGGCATCGACGTCACGTAGAAGCCGAAACTCGATATCACGGATGGCGTCGTGCTCCTCGCGCCACCTGTATTGATATGGTACGCCGATCGCCGTGCCGCTGGATCCCACCTCATCCTTGAGGCTCACGAACACCGGGCCGGGCGAAGGCGTTGCACCCTCGATCAGAGCCCGAAATTGATCGGTCGCAACATCCACTGGCGGAGTAGACGGATCGATTCTGACGCGGATGCGTGCCATTATCTCACCGCTTGCGGCTCGCCGCTTGAAGGCGTGAATGACACGAAGCCGCGGTTCCGCAGCCGTGAGTGCCACCCATCGCTCCATAACGCCCAGTGCGGCGCGCTCGCGGTCGGCTAGCCGTGCCTCCAGCTCGGCGGCGGAGATGAGGTCACGGTCCCGCAAGTGAAGCGTGCGAACGTACGCGGAATCCGCCTGCTTCAGTTCGGCGCGCGCCCGGAGCAGCGCCAACGAGAGCAGTCTCGGATCCTGCTCCGCATGCTGCTGTGCCAGCGCGGGAATACTCGCGGCAAAAAGCAGTACGAGCGCCCGCCGTATCACTGCACCTCCGCCCGTTGAAAGGCGATCAGCGCCAGCGCCAGCCATGCCGCGCTCCCCACCGCCAGAACGGCAAGGTCGGGGAGTGACCGTCGGATCACGAGCCCAAGCGCCGGCTCCTGATAGGCGAACTGTGGCAGGTCGCGATAGGCGGGTGGGCGGTCGCTCGAGTTCCGCAGATCAGGCCACCAGATGATCCGGAGAAAATCGAGGTGCGCCGGAAACAGCTCCATGCCGAAACGCTGATCGAACGTTGCGTTCTCCAGCCGTGCTTGATGTGCACCGACCTGCTCCGTCCAACGATGCACGGCATCGTCCCCGGTTCCAGCCAGATTCGCCGCGAGCGCAGAATAGCTCGCCGCGGGAGAGAATCGCGAGATCGTCAGCGCCAGGTTCCGCCTCCGTTCGGCGTTCCGCTGGCGTTCGGTGTCCGTATCCTGTATCGCTGCGCGCTTGCGTACCATGAACCTTTGCTCGTCGCCAGCGGTTGCACGCGCATACGCATCCCCGAGCGCACTCGACACATAGCCGGCCGGCGCCGAGTCCGCGCCAGCTACGCGACGCCACGCCGCTGACAGGGTCCTGGCGCGTTCACTCTGAATCAGCTGTATCGCGTCGATCTTGGCCTGACGCGATTCATGCGCGGGCCGTACCGGGTGCAGGGTGGCCGCTACCATGTGCGCAGCCCGGGGAATCACGAGCACTATCGAAATCCACACGACGAGCAGCGCCACCCACGAGCTCTTTGCGCGCGCGGTAGTAACGCTTACCGCCATACCGAGCGCCATCATGTTCGACAGATAGAGCCCCGACGCCGCAAGGAGAATCGCAACCCGCCCAAGCGATTGCCCGGTCAGCAGCGAGATTCCATATGCCTCGAGCACGAGCAACGATACCCCGAAGCCCAATACGAGCGGCACTGCCAGAGTAAGCAACGCACCGAGCGCCTTGCCAAGCAGAAGGTCGCCGCGCCGCACCGGCGCTGCGATCAGCAGCCGGAGTACCCCCGTTTCCCGCTCACCACTCACCGCATCGAACACGAGCAGCAGAGCCAGCAGTCCCAGCACACTCTCGACGATGAACACGGCATCCATGCGCTCCGCGCCCGCAACGTCTGCGTCCGCCGACGCGTTAGGTCCTGCTTCGAGGCCCTCGGTGCTGAACTGCCAGAAGGCCGGAAGCGCGCGCTCGGATCCGATCGCCAGGACGGCGAACCGTGACGGGGCCCGCACGGCGCGAAGCGCAGGATCGACCAACACCTCACCGTCCCGCCAGCCGTACATGGATTTGAAGGCGCCGCTCTCGGTGATCGGCTCGTCGCTCTTTCTCTGTTGCTCCGCTCGGAGTGCCGCAGCCTGAGCCAGGCGAGCTTCGTACTGGGTTGCGTTAACATGAGCGCTCAACGGCAGTAGCAGCAGCGCGAGAAGGCACAGTGCGACGAACCGGGCGCTGCGCACATGCTCGACCAGCTCTCGCCACGCCACGTGCCAGATCAAGCGGCGCTCCCGCCCATGCAATCGGCGTAGATCGATTCCACCGCGGCTCTATCGTGCGTGCGCGGCGAAAGCTCGCGAACGAGTACTCCACCCCGCATTATGCCGATGCGATCGGCGTAAGCGGCTGCCCGAAACACATCGTGAGTGCTCATCAGGATGGCGCACCCCTCGTCTCGCGTTCTGATCAGCACTTCCATCAGCTCCCGCGCCGCGGTCGGATCGAGTCCGGAGGTGGGCTCATCGAGAAGAAGATTGCCAGCACCGCGGCTTATGGCGATCGCAATACCCAGCTTCTGGCGCATCCCCTTGGAGTACTGCCGCACCGGCCGCGACTGCTGGAATTCATCGAGCCCCGCCGCGTTGAGCGCGCGCGCAGCGGCCGCTCTCGTAAGGCGCACGCCACAGAGTTGCGCAAAGTAGCGCAGGTTCTCGACCGCGCTCAACGTCTCGTAAACCGCCACCGTTTCGGCGACGTACGCGCACCGTCGCTTGGCCTCCATCGGTCGCTCGGCTACGTGGATGCCATCGATTCGCGCGATGCCTGACGATGGCGAGGTGAAGTCGAGAAAACAGCTCAGTGTGGTGGTCTTTCCTGCACCGTTGGCGCCGAGCAGGCAGAACAGCTCGCCGTCGGCCACCCGGATCGAAAGCTCCGACAGGGCGCGTACGCCGGTACGGTAGATCTTGGTGAGATTGATGGCTTCGAGCATGAGGTCCGTTCAGTACACTGTTATAGAGCCCGGACGTCAGGGAACGCGCGCACGAAGTGCCGCCAGCGCCGGAACGCCCGATTTGGAGTGAAGCACGTAGACTGACCCGTTGCCCGCGGCAATCGCCCGGATGCGCACCCCGAGCTTCACGCTGGATCGATAGGCGCCCGTCGCCCTGTCATAGATGTCGATCAGCCCCTCGCGATGCGGCGTCGAGCCACCGAAGGCGATGAATATCAGGGAGTCGTCCATCGCTACGTCCTCCGCGGCGGTGGCGCGGAACGCGAACGACTCCGTGGAGGTGATCCTGTCGCCCGCCGTATCGGCGGTGTGGCGTACCGCCGGCACGACGATCGATTCGACAAATGGGTGGAAGCTGAGGGAATCCGGGGCGTGCGTGAGGGCGAACTGGTTGCCAACGACCAGAGCAAT
>JBPCLX010000382.1:0-11136 GCA_051002815.1 Gemmatimonadaceae bacterium | reverse complement strand
GCAAAAAGGTGGTCGAGATTTGCACCAAGTATGCGCAAAAGGGGATGTTCAATATCTTCCTGACGGTCTTCTTCTCGACGCTCGCGTTCGCCTTCGTCGAGCTGTATTTCTTCATCGGCTATCTGATTTCGATTGCGGTCTTCGGTTTGTATCAAGCGATTTTCATGGCTAACGCGGGCGGCGCGTGGGACAACGCGAAGAAGATCGTCGAGGTTGAACTAAAAGCGAAGGGTACGCCGCTGCACGATGCGTGCGTGGTCGGCGACACGGTCGGCGATCCGTTCAAGGATACGTCAGGCCCGGCGATGAACATTCTCATCAAGCTCATGTCGGTTGTGAGTCTCGTCCTGGCGCCGTGGTTCATCTCCTGACAGGGACGCGGGTCGCGCGACGCGCGATGCGGGTGGGCAATGCATCGTTGCTCCCGCGTCGCTCGTCGCGCATCGCGCGGCCCGCCTAGCACATGCTTTCTCTCGGTATCGTCGGCCTCCCCAACGTCGGCAAGTCCACGCTGTTCAATGCACTGACCGCGGCGGGAGCGGATGCGGCCAACTATCCGTTCTGTACCGTCGAGCCCAATGTCGGGATCGTCGAAGTGCCTGACGATCGCCTCGGCAGGCTGGCGGAGATAGTCAAGCCGAAGCGCACGGTGCCGGCGGTGGTGCAGTTCGTGGACATTGCCGGGCTGGTGAAGGGTGCGGCGGGCGGCGAGGGGCTCGGTAACAAGTTCCTCGCCAACATCCGCGAGACCGACGCCATCGTACACGTCGTCCGGTGCTTCGAGGACGATGATGTGGTGCACGTCATGGGCTCGGTCGATCCCGTACGCGACCGCGAGATCATCGAGATGGAGCTGGCCCTCGCCGATCTGGCGACGGTCGAGAAGCGTCTCGACCGCGTCAAGCGGGCAGCACGGTCCGGGGAAAAGGAGGCCACCGCCGAGCTCCCGGCGGTAGAACGGGCTTATGCCGCACTGGCGCAAGGCCATGGAATCTGGCAGGCAAGCCTGACCCCGGAAGAACGGAAGCTGCTCGCACCTCTCAGCCTCCTCACCGCGAAGCCGGTGCTGTACGCGGCGAACGTGACCGACGGCGAGCTGACGGGCGCGGAGGGGCCGCACCTGAGCGCCTTACGGGAGGCCGTAGCGGCGAGCCACGAGCCGGCCGAGGTGGTACCTTTTTCGGCGCGGATCGAATCGGAGCTGGCCGAACTGGGGCCCGACGACCGGCGGGAGCTGCTGCATTCGTTAGGTCTCGAATCGGCCGGGCTCGACCGGCTGATCCTCGCCGGCTACCGGCTGCTCGGTTTGCGGACGTACTTCACCGCCGGCGAGCAGGAGGTCCGCGCGTGGACCATCCATGCCGGCGATACCGCGCCCGCGGCGGCGGGGGTGATTCATACCGACTTCGAGCGGGGATTCATCAGGGCGGAGACCGTTGCCGACGAAGATTTCGTCAGGCTGGGCGGATGGAAGGGTGCGCGGGATGTGGGCTCGGTGCGTTCGGAGGGTCGCGACTACGTGGTGCGCGACGGAGATGTAATGCTGTTCCGATTCAACGTTTAGCGACAGTGCATGACCAGGCGGTCAGGAGGCGTTGTCGGGAACGGTAAGCGGGAACGGGCTTCGGAATGGAAGATTCGCGCGATTCATCTGTTCCCTGTTCACCCTTGCATCGCAGGCGCTTCGGCATCACTATCTGTTCGCTGCCCTGACCCGACGACGGGCCTCCGCTTCCCTCCCACCGAATGATCCGGAGAGCGCATGCGCATGAACCGCACTGCCACTCTCGCCATAGCGCTGATGATCGCGCCAGTTGCCTTGCTGCGATCCGACGCCGACTGGGTGCACACGTCGAGCCGCGCCACCGAGGAAGCACTACCTCGTTCGGCGCAACGTGTAATGGATGGATGGCTCGCGGCGCTCAACGATGGGGCGCTGGTCCGGCTCGATGAGATCGTAACAGATACGGTGCGGCTCAACGGCAAGGCGCACACTCGTGGGGCGCTTCGGGCGATGGTCGCCGAATGGCGCCGCGGTCCCGAGCAGCGGCGCGCTCGCGCCACACCACTGGTGACCGATGGTGAGCTCGTTGGGCTATGGACGTGGAGTGAGAGCTCAGCGCCCGACGCACGGTCCGCCGGCATGCCGGCAGCCCAGCGCGCCCACTGGCTGGGCGCCGACTTTCTGCGAGTCGAAGACGGCCTGATCGTCGAAGCCTGGCTTACCGCCGGCCGGCTTGGTCTGGAGCCGCCACGCGCTGCTCGTTAGGGGAGTTGAGCACGCGATGCGAAACGCGGGACGCCATCCTGATATGCATTCCCCGCACCCCGCGTCGCTCATCGCGCACCCCGCCCGTCTACTTCACGAACAGCATGTCGCGGTACTTCGGCAACGGCCATTCGCTGTCGGGTAGCAGGCGCTCCAGCTGGTCGACCACCACCCTGACGGCCGCCATGGCGGGAACGATGTTGTCGCGCATGTGATAGGCTTTCTCGTGCACGGTATCGCCGCCGAGATCCGCGTTCTTCTCCACCAGCGTCGCCAGCGCGCTCGTCAGGTCGTCGATCAACGCTGACGTTTCGCGAGCGATGCTGGTCGGGCCTTTGATACTCAACCCGGCGCTGGTCGCGCGCTCCGTCGTGGTGAGGACGTCGTTGAGATAGCGGAGGGCGGCGGGGAGCACCATCGTCCGCGCCAGCTCGGCCGTCGTTTCACCCTCGATGTTTACGGTCTTGAAGTACTGATCGAACATGATCTCGTGCCGCGACTCCAGTTCGCGCCTGGACAGCACGCCGAACCGTTCGAACAGCTCCACGTTCTTGGCGTCGACCAGCGGCTCGAGCGCGTCGAGCGTGGTCCGCAGGTTCAGCAGGCCGCGCTCTTCCGCCTCACGCTGCCACGCCTCGCTGTAACCGTCGCCATTGAAGATGATGCGCTTGATCGACTTGATCTCGCGGGCGAGCAGTTGACGCAGGGAATCCTCGAACGCGGTGCCCTTCGCCAACTCCGTCTCCAGCGCCACACACATGTCATCGATCGCCTCGGCGACGATCGTGTTCAGCACAGTCGCCGGCCAGGAGATGGACTGCGATGCACCTAACGCCCGAAACTCGAACTTGTTGCCGGTGAAGGCGAACGGCGACGTGCGGTTGCGGTCCCCGGCATGCTTCGGCAGGTGCGGGAGCACGGGGGTGCCCAGCCCCAGCAGCCCGCCACGCTTGCTGGATTTGGCGCTGCCGGCCTTCTCGATCTGCTCGAAGACGTCCTGGAGCTGCGCACCGACGAATGCCGAGATGATGGCCGGCGGCGCTTCGTTGGCGCCCAGACGGTGATCGTTGCCGGCGAACGCCACGGCGCTGCGAAGCAGGTCCTGATGCTTCTCGACCGCACGGAGCACGGCGGTGCAGAAGAACAGGAACTGCATGTTTTCGTGCGGCGTCTCCCCCGGCTCGAGCAGATTCGCATCCGCGGTCGCGAACGACCAGTTGAGGTGCTTGCCGCTCCCGTTCACGCCGGCGAACGGCTTCTCGTGCAGCAGGCAGACGAGCCCGAACTTGCGAGCCGTCTTGCGCAACGTGAGCATGGTGAGCTGCTGATGGTCGGCGGCGAGATTGGCGTTCTCGTAAATCGGAGCCATCTCGTACTGCCCGGGCGCCACCTCGTTATGCCGCGTCTTGACCGGTACGCCAAGCCGGTACAGCTCGCGCTCGACTTCCATCATGAAGGCGAGCACTCTGTCGGGCATCGACCCGAAGTAGTGATCCTCGAGCTCCTGTCCGCGCGGCGGCTTGGCGCCGAAAAGCGTGCGCGAGCTCGTGAGCAGATCGGGACGGCGATAGTAGAATTCCTGGTCGATCAGGAAGAACTCCTGCTCGGGACCAAGCGTCGCCGTCACCCGGTGCGCCTCGACACCGAACAGCGCCAACGCACGGCGCGCCTGCTGATCGAGCGCCGACATGGAGCGCAGGAGCGGAATCTTCTTGTCCAGCGCCTCACCGGTCCAGGACGCGAACGCTGTTGGAATGCAGAGGTAGCTTCCGCCTGCCCCGGAGACGATGAACGCCGGCGATGTCGGATCCCATGCCGTATACCCACGAGCTTCGAAGGTGGCGCGCAGGCCGCCGGAGGGGAACGACGAGGCATCGGGCTCGCCCTGGAACAGCTCCTTGCCACTGAACTCCGCGATCGCGCCGCCGCCTATGTTAGGCGTGACGAACGAATCGTGCTTCTCCGCCGTCGATCCGGTGAGCGGCTGGAACCAGTGAGTGAAGTGTGAGGCCCCCTTCTCCAGAGCCCATTCCTTCATTCCCAGCGCAACCGCATCCGCCACCGACGGGTCGAGCGGCGTCTGCTCCTCGATGGTGGCCAGCACGGCCTTGAAGATCGACTTGGGGAGCCGTGTCTTCATCTCGGCGAGGTCGAACACATGCTCGCCAAAGATCTTCTCTATTTCCATCGGAGCGGGCCGGTGCCCATTGGCAGAGGCGCTCGGCATTGCGTACTCGGAGGCCCATCCTTTTGCGGCGGCGAGAGAATCGAAACGTCTGGTCGAAGTGGGCATATTGGGGACAGGAATTAGGAAATTGGAATTAGGAACAAGGGGCGGGATTACGAGGCCGGGACGGAGACAGTCCGGGAGAGAAGGACCGGCAAGAATATAGGGGACGAAGTGGATTCAGAAAAGGGGTCTCATGAAAACGTTTTCATGATTCGGCCGGTTGACCTCCGTCCCAGAAACGCATCCGGTGAATCGGAGCCGCCGCCCCACCTCCCAAACCCGCATTCCAAGCCCCATTCCCTTTTCCCAATTCCTATTTCCTAATTCCTGCTTTCCTACTCCTGCGCCACTAGCCTCTACCTCCGCCTACCAACTAGCTTAAATGGCTCTACATCCCTCCCCCGCATTTCCGTGGGGGCGTCTACGACCACAGGGAGGATTGCCCTACCGTGTCTCGCGAATACGAGGCGGTTTACATCTTCGACTCCACGCTCGACGATGCCGCCATCAACGAGAAGCTCGACCGCTTTCATGGCCTGCTTGGTCTGAGTGGCGAGCAGATTCAGATCGATCATTGGGGGCGGCGCCAGCTCGCCTATAAAATCGGCACGCGCGAGAACGGCTATTACGCCCTCGCGCGTTTCTCCGTCGAGTCCGATGTGCTGCCCGAGTACGAGCGCGCGCTAAAGCTCGATGATGGGGTCGTGCGCTATCTCATCACCCTCCACGAGCATGAAGTCGGCGCACCGCCGATCTCCGATGAAGATCTGGCCGCTGCGGCTGCCCGCGGCGATGACGACGACGACGAGGATTGATCATGCGACGCCCTCAAAAGACCTGCCCGTTCTGCGAAACGCGGGTGCGGTTCATCGATTACAAGGACGACCGTGCGCTCGGACGGTTCATCACGGACACCGGCAAGATTCTGCCGAGCCGGTTGAGCGGCACCTGTGCCCGCCACCAGCGTCAGCTGGCCACGTCCATAAAGCGTGCTCGGTACCTTTCCCTCGTCCCGTACATCAGGGGGCATCAGGGCTAGGGTTGAGGCGATGACGGAAGGCGTGGCCGCTGCGCCGCGGGAACGCGGATGGATCCTCCTTCTGGTCGGCCTCGCAGCCTTTTTCCTTCCCTTGATTCCTCTGCCGGTAGTTCTGCCCATGCGGGCGATCCTGCCGGTTGTGGAAACGGTGATCTTGTTTGTCCCGGCGCTCGCCGCGTGCTTCGTGCTCGGCTGGCTGGGAGGCGGGTCGGCGTGGCTCGCGGCGCTCTGGCTGGGGATGGCGACGCTCGCGCTGCATGCCGCGGTACCGGCAGAGGGCGCTTATGCCGACGTGGTGCGCGGTTGGGCACTGCTGCTCGCGGCTGCGTTCGGCGTGGTGTCGATCGCGGCGCCCAGGCAGCGATTCTTCGCGCGGGCTCTCGGCTCGTGCGCGTTTGCGCTGCTGATGGCGTTTTTGTTCCTGTTGATCGCGGACAAGACCCCGGAACAGGCGGGGACGATATTCGGGGACGAGTTCGCCAGACGAAATGTGCTGCTGGCACAGCTCACCGATCTGCAGTCGGCGGCCGTACGCAGCCTGTCTCGGGAAATGCCCTTCCTCGGCGAGTTGCTCGATCGCCGGTTCTTTGATGGATTGTTGCAACGGAGTGTAGGGGCGACGCAGCTTTTTGCGCCCCTCTATCCGTCCATGTTGATGCTGGAATCGTTGGCGGCGCTGACGTTGGCGTGGGCGGTTTACCACCGGTTGAACCGGGCCCGGCTCGGTCCGCCACTGGCGCCGCTGCGTGATTTTCGGTTCAGCGACCAGCTCGTTTGGGGGTTCGTCGCCGGACTGGTTATGGTGGTGGTGCCCGGATTGTCGGCGCTCGACCCGCTCGGCCGCAACATGCTGGTCCTGTTCGGCGGACTTTACCTGGTCCGGGGCGTTGGTGTGCTGGCGTGGTTCATCATGCGTCTGCCGCGGGGGCGATCCATTGCCATCATGTCGGCTGTAGGAGCCGCCCTCCTTTTCGGAGGCAGCTCGCTCATCCCGGCGTTGGGGGCGGTATTCGGATCGGTGGCGCTGGTGCCACCGCTGGTACTCGGCTTGTCGGATTCGTGGATGGATTGGCGCTCGCGTGCGTCATCCGCATAACGTTCGTTAGGAGATCATCATGGAAGTCATTCTGCGCCAGGCGGTGGAGAATCTTGGAAAGCCGGGCGACCTGGTGGCCGTAAAGGCGGGCTACGCGCGCAATTACCTCATTCCACGAGGCTTTGCGCTCGCGGCCAATGAGGGCAACAAGAAGCGCATCGAGCAGCAGAAGACGCGGCTCGAAGCGGCCGAGAACGAGCGTCGCGGAGCTGCGCAGCAGCTGGCGGACCGCCTCGAGCAGGTGTCGCTCACGTTCTCGGCGCGCGTGGGTGAAGAGGATAAGCTGTTCGGCTCAGTGACGGCCGCGGACATTGCGCAGCAGCTCCACGCGCAGGGTTTCGAGATCGAAAAGAGGCAGGTCGATCTGCACGAGCCGATAAAGTCGTTGGGCGTGTACCGCATCCCGATCAAGCTTCACGCTGATGTAAAGCCCGAAGTGCGGGTCTGGGTGATCAAGGGCTGACTTGCGCGGGGGGCGTGACGCGCGGCGGGCGACGCGGGAGGTTGATGGAACGATGCCGGCCGCACGTAGAGCGTCACTTACCGTGGCGTGACGGTCTCCGGCGCGCACCCCTTGTCTCCTCGCTGCACCAGCGTGTACCGTGACGGAAGGCTCCGGTGCGGGGTCCCCGCATCGCTAGTCGCGCGCCGCGCATCGCAGCCGCGATCGGAACCTTTCCTGCATCTGACGGTTTCATTGCGGAATACCCAGCCCGCTTCCCCTCGAATGCCCCAAGTCGATACGACGGCCACGTCCGAGCTGGCACAGCGCGCCGCGTCACTCACGCTGGATCGCAAAGCTGGTGACGTAGTGCTGCTGGATTTACGGGAGATCTCCAGTGCAACGGATTTCTTCGTGATCGCCAGTGGCACTTCAGACACTCACGTCCGCGCGATCGCCGAACACGTGATGGAGGAGCTGCGCAAGGACGGAGTTCGCGCGCATCACGTCGAAGGGCTCGAGAGCGGGAGATGGGCGTTGATCGACTATTTCGATTTCGTCGTGCACGTATTCCATCCGAAGTTGCGCGAGTTCTATCAGCTCGAGCGGCTGTGGGGTGATGCGGAACAGATTCCGCTCGAGGCTCAAGGAGGCCACTAGTGAGATACCGCGTAGCGCTGATCTTCGCCGCACTCATGGTGGCTCCCCCGCTGCAGGCGCAGGCATACTTCGGGAAGAATCAGGTTCAGTACGACGCCTTCGACTGGAAGGTCATCGAGACCGAGCATTTCCTCGTGCACTACTACCCGGTCGAGGAGGAGGCGGCGCATGATGCCGCCCGGATGGCCGAGAGGGCGTATGGGCGGCTGTCGCGGGTGTTTCAGCACGAGTTCCGCGAGAAAAAGCCGATCATTTTGTTCTCGTCGCGGATGGACTTCGCGCAGAACAACGTCACCGGCGATCTGGGCGAAGGCACGGGCGGTGTAACCGACGCGCTCCGCCACCGGATAATCATGCCGTTCACCGGCGACTACGGCAGCTTCGAGCAGATCCTGACGCACGAGATGGTGCACGAGTTCCAGTACGACATATTTGCCCGCGGCAAGGCGGGGAACGGCCTTCAGACGCTGGCGCAGGTGAATCCCCCGCTCTGGTTCGCCGAGGGGATGGCGGAGTATCTGTCGCTCGGCCCGGTGGATCCGCATGCCGCGACGGTCATGCGGGATGCAGCACTCAACGGTCGCATCCCGACGATCGAGCAGATGACCATACGTCCCGATCTGTTCAATCCTTACGATGTTGGCCAGGCGTTATGGGAGTACATCGGCCAGCGGTGGGGAGATGAGACGATCGGCGCGATCATGCAGGCCACGCCTAACGTCGGCGTCGAGCGCGCGTTCCGGCGCGAGATTGGCAGGTCGCTGGAGGACCTGGGCGACGAGTGGAAGGAAGCGGTGCAGGTCGAGCACCTGCCGCAGATCGCTTCACTGCAGCGGGCTCGTACCTTCTCAGCCCCCCTGCTCAGCGAGCGGCGGAGTGGCGGCGCCATCTTTCTCGCGCCTGCGCTGTCCGACGATGGAGAGCACATCGCCTTTCTGTCCAACGGCAGCTTTCTCCGCGGCGAGGTGTTCATCGACCTGTGGCTGGCCGATGCCAAGACCGGCAAGCGAATCAAGCGGCTGGTGAAGAGCACGACCAACCCCGACGTCGAAGAGCTGCGCATCATCTACTCACAGAGCTCGTTCTCACCTGACGGCAGTCAACTGGCCTTCGTCGGCCAGCGCAAA
Organism: Gemmatimonadaceae bacterium; assembly: GCA_051002815.1. Taxonomy (GTDB): domain Bacteria; phylum Gemmatimonadota; class Gemmatimonadetes; order Gemmatimonadales; family Gemmatimonadaceae; genus JALZIF01. The sequence continues at coordinate 2,273 of JBPCLX010000382.1, read as the reverse complement.
GGCAAGGACGTGCTGAACATTCTCGACGTCGAGCGTAGGCAGACCAGGCGCATCGAGCTGCCGCTGGAGGGAGTGACCGGACCGGCGTGGTCGCCTGACGGCATGCAGCTGGTAGTCTCCGGACACCTCGGAGGCCTGACCGACCTGTACATAGTGAACATCGACGGCTCCAACATGCGCCGCCTGACGAACGACAGGCACGGCGATCTTCAGCCGGTGTGGTCGCCCGACGGCAAGACCATCGCATTCGCCACCGATCGCGGGAGCGAGACGGACTTCGAGATGCTTCGCATCTCCGACTGGAAGATCGCGCTCTACCACCTGGACGAAGGCCGGATAGAGCTGGTGAAGGGCCAGAGCGGGCACAGCCTCAATCCGCAGTGGGCGCCCGATGGCCGGTCGCTGGCATACGTGTCCAGCCGCTCTGGAATCCAGAACCTTTTCCTCTACGAGTTCGCCGACGGCCAGCACTATCAGCTCACTAACGTCATTGGCGGAATCACCGCCATTACGCCTTACAGCCCGGTGATTTCATGGGCGCGCCGGGCAGACCGCCTGGCGTACACGTATTACGAAGACGGTAACTACACCGTCTGGACGGTGGACAACCCGCGCCTGCTCAAGAAGTCGCCGTACTCGGAGCCAGAGCCCAGCATCGTGGCGTCAGCCGACACGGTCGCTGACAGCGCGTCCGCGCTGGCGGCAATGCAGGACACCGGCTCGACGAGCCGGCAGTCGTTCTACCGGACGGCGACCGGTTTCCGCGCGTCGAGCAACGTGCCTGACGAGAACGAGCGCCCGGGGGGCTCCGAGGCGGTCACCGTGGCGGCGCTGCTCGACAGCGCTTCGCTGGCGCTTCCCGACACATCGCAGTTCAAGACGTACTCCTACAAGCTGCGCTTCTCGCCCGACTACATCGCGCAGCCGAGCATCGGCTACTCCCGCGACAACTACAACCGTGGAGTATTCGGCGGTACGACGATCATCCTGAGCGATCTGCTGGGCAACCACTCTCTCGCCTTCTCGGGTGAGGTGAACGGACGCATCAGCGACGCGCGGGCGTTCGCCGCGTACAGCAACTTCTCCCGCCGGCTGCAGTACACGACGGGGATCTATCAGGAACCGTACTTCTTTGCGCAGGGCTATTCGGCGCAGCCCGATCCGGGAAGCGGTACCGTGGAGTCGAGCTATCTGTTCCTGCGCTACATTCAGCGTCAGGCATACGGGATCGGCATCTACCCGATCAACCGGTTCACACGGTTCGAGTTCGGCGCGCGCCTGACGAGCCTCGGCCGGTCCGACTACATCGTCAGCCAGTTGCTCGACGGGCTCGGGCGGCCGCTGACGCCGCTGGTGCTGGACGAGGTGATCGATGGGCCGACGGTGAATTACGTGCAGCCGTACGGAGCACACGTCTCGGACAACACGCTGATGGGCTACACCGGCCCGATCATGGGCCGGCGCTACCGGTTCCAGGTCGAGCCTACGGTGGGCGACTACAAGTTCGTGGACTACCTGGTCGACTATCGCCGGTACGATCCAATCCTGTTCAACGTGCTGACCGTTGCCACGCGCGGCATGGCTGTCATGTCGCAGGGCCGCGATGCCGACAGCGTTCGGAAGTTCATCGGCTATCCGGAGATACTGCGCGGATACGACCGGGAATCGTACCGCGTCGAGCAGGGTCAGTGCGCGCAGGCGGGAAGCGGGCGGTCGTATCGCTGCCTGCCGCTGTTCGGAAGCCGCGTGGCGGTGGTGAACGCCGAGCTCCGGTTCCCACTCGTCAGGCGGCTCGATTTCGGCATCATTCCCATAACGCTGCCGCCGATCGAGGCGATGACGTTCTTCGATGCCGGACTCGCCTGGTTCAGCGGCCAGGACGTGCGTCTGCGTGGTGACAGCGGCAATCTGCGGGATCCGGGGGTGACGCGCTCGCTGCTGCGGAGCTACGGCTTCGGCGTGCGGGTGAACCTGTACAACTTCGCCCTGCTGCGCTGGGACTACGCCATCCCGCTGGACGGACCGAATCGGAAGGACGGGTACTGGCGGTTCTCGCTGGGGCCGTCGTTCTAGGACGAGGGACGAGGGACGAGCGACGAGGGGACGCGAGTCCCCCTCGCTCCTTCCCTCGCAGCCTCTTACTTTTCGTTCGTGCGTCCAACACTGATTGCGTTGGCGCTCGCCGTTACCGCTTGCGGTGGCGGCGAGCGAGATGATGCCGCGTCCGACGCCAATTCTCCCGAGGTCGCCAGGTCACGCGGACCCGATCTGCT
>JBPCLX010000381.1:0-4187 GCA_051002815.1 Gemmatimonadaceae bacterium | reverse complement strand
CGGCGCCCCGACGCACTATTCGGCGGCGGTGGAGGCGGTCTTTCGACCGCGCCCGCCCCGCTTGCGAGCCGCCTTTTCAATCGCGCTACCCTCCCCTTCGCCTGACGCGGCATCGCCGGCGGCGACGGTCTTCTTCGCCGCGCGCTTGCCACGCCTGGCGGCCGGCGCCTTCTGCGTATCGGCCTCGGTTGCCGCCGCGGCGGCAGTGGTATTCTTTGCGCCACCCCGGCGCCGCGACCGCCTCCTGGCGGCCGACTTAGCGGCGTCGGGTTTCTCCGCGGCCGGCTCCGTGCGAGCCTCGTCGGTCGCCGTGGCTTTCGCCGTGGGTGCGGCGGGAGCGGTCGCGGGAGCCGACGCGGTATCCGTAGCCGGACCGGGCTCGTCGATCACGCCTAACGTCATGAGCTCCGGCGGCATCTCGGCCGGACCACCCCTGCTTGGTCCGCGTCCGCGGCCGCCACCACGGCCCCCCATACCGCGCCGCAACGACTGCGCCGACGCCGCGGTGCGCGATGCCTGGCTATCTGAGGTCGCCGCCTTCGCCTCGACCTCTGCGTCCCGCAACTGGTCGGCGATCGGTGCCGCAGCAGCGGCCAACGAAACCTCGTAGTCATCGCCGCGCTTGCGAAGATCGACCACGTTGGCGTCGTGGGCATCGCGGAGAATGCGCTGGAACAACCGCTCGGCGAGCGATTCCGAATCGCGGCCGAGCAGCTTGTGCGCGGTGACACGAACTTCGTTCGCCCGGGCCGATATCTCGGAGTTGCCTTTCGCGATCGCCTGCATTGCACGTCGCACGAGATCGAACGCCTCGTCCCGCGTCAGGCGTTCGCCCTGCATTTCCGCGGCAGGTGCCGCGGCGAGCGGCGCCTGGGAATGAGCAGATGCAACTGCGGCTGCCGGAACCTCCGATGTTGCGGCCTGCGGTGCCACCGCCTCGCCTGGAGCGGATTCTTCACCCTCGGGCGGAGCGGCAGTGGGAGCGGCAGCCGCGTCACGGCGCGGCTCCCGATCGCGTCCACGTCCGCCACGCCGTCCACGCCCCCGCTCCTCGCGTGGGCCGCGCGCTTCTCGTGCGGGTGGCGTTACGGCACCAGCGGCAGGTGCGACTGCGGCCGCCGCTTCGTCAGGCAGGCCCACTTCCAGCTGGCCATTCTCGAGCTTGGTCAGTTTGAGCAAACCTCGTGAGGCGGCTTCCTGGACGAAGCGCGAGAATTTGGGATGGCCGAGGTCTTTTTCGTCGAAGTTGGAGTCGAGCTCCTGCATCACCTGCTTGAGCCGGTCGGAGCGCATGACGTCGCCATTCCGCTTCATGCGGGTGAGCGCTTCGTTGACGAGCTCCCATGGGTCCTTTCGAACACCCTCTTCTTCGTTCGTCTTGACGAGGCCGGCGAGCGCGTTGTAGCTGTAGTACTCGTCGCAGTTCATGACGAGCAGGTCGCTGGATGATTCGCGGATCCCGACGCCGATGATGTACTTGCCGTATTCCTTGAGCTTGATGACGAGACTCGAGAAGTCGGAATCGCCCGAGAGCAGAATGATCGTTCCGATTTCGGGGCGAGTGAAGACGAGCTCGATCGCGTCGATTGCGAGGCGGATATCGGTCGCGTTCTTCTTCGACGAGCCGTAGGCCGGCGCGAAGATGAGGTCGATCGAGGCCTCGGTGAGCGGCACGATGTACTGCGGATAGCGTCGCCAATCCGCGTAGGCGCGCTGCACGGCGACCTTGCCCTTGATGATGTCCGACCCGAGCAGATTGCGCAGTTCGTTGCCGAGGTCGGAGCGGATGCCCATCGTGACGTTGTCGAAGTCGATGAGCAGCGCAGCGTTGGGCGCGTGCATGGGGAACGTGCCGCCGGGATAGGCGGACGCGGTGTTCGCCTGAGGACCACGATGGATCGGAGCAGCTGCCTGACGATTCAGTGCGCGCCCCTGGATTCGATTGTTCATGAACTTGATGTGAGCGAAGCCGTGGACTCGAGCGCGACGACGCGCTCGAGCTCGCGCCGCTTCACCTTGCCGGTCCCCGTCATGGGGAACGCGTCGAAGAAGCGCACGAGATCCGGAACCTTGTAGTCGGCCATCGTGTCGCGGGCGAACATCTTGATCTCCTCGCCCGTGATGACCGCGCCTTCGACGGGGACGATACATGCGCACATCAGCTCGCCGAGAATCTCGTGCGGCACGCCGACGACACAGATGTCATCCACCGCGGGGTGCGCCCGGAGCTGATCTTCGACTTCGCGCGGATAGATCTGGGACCCGCCGCGAACGATCGTCTCCTTGCTGCGCCCCACGATGCGGAGGTAGCCATCCTCATCGATGATGCCGAGATCACCGGTGACGAAGAACCCTTCCGGCGAATACGACCGCGCCGTTTCCGCCGGCATTCGGGCGTACCCCCGCATCACATTCGGACCGCGGACGGCGAGCTCGCCGACCGCTTCGGGCCCGTGCAGCGCACCGGTGACGAAATCCACCGCCTTTACCTCCACCCCCGGCAACGGGCGTCCGACAGTCGTCAGGCGCTTGTCGTCGGGATCGGAAAAGCGGGTGATCGCCACCGTGGGCCCGGTCTCGGTGAGCCCGTATGCCAACTGCACGTTGCACCACTGCCTGACGCGACGGAGGAGCTAGTCCGGCACCGCGCCGCCGGCAATTATGCCGGTGCGCAATTTTGTGAAGCGTGACGGGTCGAACCCCGGCTCACGCATCAGCAAATGGTAATGCGTCGGTACGCCGTGCAGCACGGAGAATTCTTCCGCGGCAATCAGCCCGATTGCCTGCGCGGGATCGAAGCGCTCCTGCAGGACCACGGTCGCGCCGGTGGCCAGCGTCCCGACCACGACGCTGAAGCCGAAAACGGCGAAGAGGGGAATCGAGACCAGTACCCGGTCCGACGGAACCATCTCGAGCGCTTCCCCGGTTCGCACCGCCGTCTCGACCACGTTCCGGTGCGATAGGCGTACGCCTTTCGGCTTGCCCATCGTGCCTGACGTGTAGAGGATCGCCAGATCGGCATCATCGCTGATCGTGACCTCCGGCGGAACCCGTCCTTCACCACTCGACAACAGGTCCTCGAACTGAAAGATCCGGTCGTCGTACCACAGCTCCTCTTCCCCAACGGTCACCACGTACTGCAGATCGGGAAGTTCGGCCAGCACATCCTCGAACAGCTGGAGGTAGTCGATGCCGTCGAACTGCTCAGCCGCGAACGCCACGGACACCTCGGCGTGGCGCAGCTGATATTTGAGCTCGTGGTAGTTGAGGCGAGGATTGATCGGCACCACCGTTGCCCCGAGCTTCGCCGCACCGCAAAGCGTCACAACCCACTCGGGCCAATTCGGCATGTCGATCGCGATGCGATCCCCAACCCCGATTCCCAACTCCGATAGCGCTGCCGCAAGTGCGGTCGCACGCGTCTCCACCTGTCCGTAACTCAACGCCCGGCCATCGGCTACCAATAACGTGCGCTCCGGATGCTCATCGGCGCGCCGCGCAAGGATGTCGCCTAGGGTCCAGGTGCTGGGCATTCCCGTGGGTTCAGGTGATTCCGGTCCAAGCGCAGAAATCTAAGGAGGGAAAGGGGATGGGGAAACGGGCTGGGGGTCGAGGGTCGCGGGTCGGGGGTCGTGGTTGGGTGCCTGTAAGTGCTCGGACTCTCGACCCTCGACCGCGACCCGCGACCCGCGGCCCGCGACCCCTCATTCACCCATAGCCTTGATCACGACCCGCTTGGCGCGTTTCCCATCCCACTCACCGTAGAACACGCGTTGCCAGGGACCGAAATCGAGTCGGCCCTCGGTGACGGGGACGATCACCTCGTGACCTATCGTCAGGGACCGAAGGTGGGCTGCCGCGTTGTCTTCCCCCGTGCCGGTGTTATGCCGATATGCATCTGGCTCCCAAGGCGCGACGCGCTTCTCGAGCCACTCGAGGATGTCCGCCCATAGTCCCGGCTCATGATCATTCACGAAGACTGATGCCGAAATGTGCATCGCAGACACGAGGACCATTCCCTCTCGAATGCCCGCCTCGGCGCGGCACTTCTCCACCTGGTCTGTGATGTCGATGATCTCCTGCCGCTTGTGAGTCTTGAAGGTGAGGTAGTGGGTGGCGGTTTTCATCGGGTCCCGTTGAAAAAGGAGTGGGCGGTAGCCGGCATCAATGTCGAAAGGGCGACTGAT
>JBPCLX010000380.1:0-4265 GCA_051002815.1 Gemmatimonadaceae bacterium | reverse complement strand
CGACCCTCGACCCTCGACCCGCGACCCTCGACCCCCGACCCCCGACCCCCGAATGCCCCGCTTCCTCCCGAAGTTCTCCAATCGCACCAAACGGATTCTCGCTTTCACGGCGGTGTTTCTCATCGCGTTCGGAGGCGGACTAGCCTACGGATCGTGGGCTCTCGTGTGCCGTGAATGGGCTTGCCCATCCGTGGCCGTTCTGGAGGACTTCAGTCCGCGGCAGACGTCCAAGCTGTTTGCGATCGACGGTCGGTTCATTGCCGAGGTGGGCCTGGAGCGTCGCACGCTGATCAAACTCGGCGACGTTCCGAAGTCGCTGCGGGACGCCTTCGTAATCACCGAGGACAAACGCTTTTACGATCACGCGGGTATCGACTGGTACCGGATCGTCGGCGCCGCCGTGTATAACGTTAGAGCTGGCTCATGGGCACAAGGGTTCTCCACCATCACCATGCAGCTCGCGCGGAATGTGTTCCCCGAACGTATCTCGCGTGACAAGACGCTCACGCGGAAGATCAAGGAAGGGAAGGTCTCGCGTGACATCGAGGCGCGATACTCCAAGGACAAGATCCTCGAGTTATACCTCAATCAGATCTACCTCGGCAACGGTGCACACGGAGTCGAGACGGCGGCGCAGCGTTACTTCGGCAAGTCGGCGAGAGACCTGAATCTCTCCGAAGCTGCGCTTCTAGCGGCGCTTCCCAAGGCACCCACGCGCTACGACCCGCGTCGCTTTCCCGACCGCGCCATACAGCGGCGGAACACGATCATCGAGCTGATGCGCCGCGAAGGAGCGATCTCCGATGAAGATGCCCGCCTTGCGAAGGCGTACCCGCTGCGGCTCGCACGGCGGGAACAGTCCGGAGAGTTCGCGCCCTACTTCGTCGAATGGGTACGCAAGCATCTCGACGATCAATTCGGAGCGCGACTGTACAACGATGGCCTCAGGGTGTTCACCACGCTCGACATCGACATGCAGTCGGCGGCGGAGCGGTCGATCGAGGCTCAGCTGCGCGCGATCGAAGCGGGAAAGTACGGCCGGTTCACCCACGTCAGCTACGAGACGTACACTGCTCGTGAGGCGTTAGGCGATGAGAGCGGCGGAAATTCCCCATACCTGCAAGCCGCATTCATCGCCCTCGACGCCCGCACCGGCGCCGTGCGGGCGCTGGTCGGCGGCCGGGACTTCGGCGATTCCAAGTTCAACCGGGCCACCCAGGCGCTGCGGCAGCCGGGTTCGACCTTCAAGCCGATCGTCTACTCCGACGCGGTTCGCAACGGAATGTCCGCCGCCTACATGCTGAACGATGCGCCGATCGCGATTCCTCTCCCGGAAGGCGGCGAGTACTCGCCGCAGAACTACGACGCGAACTTCGAGGGCCCCATTCCGATGCGCCGCGCGCTGTACCTGTCGCGAAACGTGCCCGCGGTGCGGATGGGGCGGGAGCTGGGCGAGGGAAGCGTGATCGACATGGCGCGCCGGTTCGGCCTTACGACGCCGATTCCGCCATTTCCATCCATCTTTCTCGGTGCCGCCGATGTCTACCCACTCGAGCTGGTCGCGGCGTACACCACCTTCGCCACGCTAGGCGTCAGGTCGCAGCCTTACGCCATCCTGCGGGTGGAGAATGCAAACGGCGAAGTGCTCTGGCAGGCCAATCCTTCACGGACCAGCGTGCTCGCGCCTCAGGAAGCGTGGCTCATGGTGGACATGCTGCAGGACGTCGTCCGCCGCGGCACCGCGTATGGTGCCGTGTGGGGACAGGGGTTCCGCGTTCCGGCTGGCGGAAAAACCGGAACCACCAACGACGGCACTGACGTCTGGTTCGTCGGATTCACCCCCGATCTGGTAGCGGGCGTGTGGATGGGGTTCGATGAGCCGAAAAAGATCAAGGCGAACGCGCAGGGGGGACAGCTGGCGGCTCCGGCATGGACCTCCTTCATGACAGAGGTCTACCAGCGGCGCGCCACGCCCCAAGCCTGGGCAAGACCGGAGGAGATAGTTGCGGTGGAGATCGACCGGTCGACTGGTCTTCTGCGCAACCCGTTCTGCCCAACCGATGTGGTGGGCTACGAATACTTCATCGACGGCACGCAGCCGATGCGTGAGTGCGACGTGCACTCGCCGTTCACCATCTTCACCCCCGACAGCGGCCTGATAGCGCCCCCGGCAGGTAAGGAAACCATCCCGTTGCCGCGGGCCAGGACGGACACCGCGCGCGCTATCCCGAATCCGTTCAAGATTCCGTGAGCGCCTGGCAGCCGGTTGACTGTCATGCGCACACCACCTGGTCGGATGGAACGCTGGAAATGGAGGAACTGGTCGCGCGGGTGCAGGGGCTCGGCGTTCGTCCGGGCATCGCCGATCACGTTTCATACGATGTAGCCTACAGCATCAAGTCCGTCGAAGCCGCTCATGCCTACATAGAGGCGCTGGAGCAGCACCCGGTCGCTCGTGGTGCCGAGTTCTGCTGGCACGACGACCTCTGGCGCGAGCTCCCCGCCGAGCTGCTGGCGCGTCTGACGCACCGGGTCGGCTCGCTGCACGGTGTATTTCTGCCGGGCGGCGGCTTGCTTCACCTCTGGGATCGGGCGCTGCCCGACGGCCTCGCGCCTGACGAGTACATGGCCGTCCACGTCGAGAATCTGGAACGATTCGCCGCCGAGATGCCGGTCGACATACTGGCGCACCCGACGCTGGTCTCCCTGCCGCTGCGCGGCCTGCCGCCGGAGGAGCTGTGGACGGAGGCGCTCGAGGAGCGTGCGGCCCGTGCCCTTGCCGCGGCCGGCATAGCCTTCGAGCTCTCGGCCCGCTATCCGCCTCACGAAAGATTCGTCCGGTGCGCCCAGGCGCTCGGTGTGCGCTTCTCGCTCGGATCCGATGGCCATACCCCCGAGCAGGTCGGCCAGCTCGATTCTCCCCGCGCCCTTGCCGGCGTCGTCGGAATCCCCGATGACGCACTGTTCGATCCCTGGCGGGATGCGAGGAATCGTTAGGCTTCGTGCGTCGCTATAACGCCCGCTGGATCGTTCCCGTTTCCACGCCGCCGCTTCGCGACGGCACCGTCGCCGTGCAGGGCGGGCGGATCGCCTATGTGGGTCCGCGTGCCGGTGCGCCACCTGGCGAGGATTGCGAGCTCGGCGACGCGTTGTTGCTCCCCGGCCTGATCAACGCGCACACCCACCTCGAACTGACCACGCTGCGCGGGTTCCTCGAGGGATTCGCCTTTCGGGACTGGGTGGCCACTCTGCAGCGCGCGAAGGTCGCCGTTCTGGACGAGGATCGGTTGCTCGACGCGGCGCGCGCGGGCATTGCCGAGGGGCTCCGGGCCGGTATTACATGCTACGCTGACACATGTGATTCCGGCGTCGCGATTCGCGCCATGCGTGAGGCAGGAGTGCGCGGGATCATGTACCAGGAGGTGTTCGGACCCGCGCCCGGGAAGTGCCACGTCGCTCTCGAGGAGCTGGCCCGCAAGATCGCTGCTCATCTCGCGAACGCCGACTCGCTGAGACAGGTTGGCGTCTCGCCGCATGCTCCGTACACGGTGAGCGATGTCCTGTACACGCGCGTTGCCCGTTATGCGGCGAGCGAACGCCTGCCGATCGCCATTCACATCGCCGAGAGCGTCGAGGAGCACGCTCTGGTTTGCGAAGGCAAGGGTCCATTTGCCGATGCATGGCGCGCTCGCGGGATTGCGGTCGAGACACGGGGACGATCGCCTATCGAGCTGATGGAGCGGTTGGGGATGCTCGGCAGGCACACGCTCGCCATTCACTGCGTGAATGCCGACGAGTCGGACATCGCGCTGCTTTCGCGCAGTGATACAGCCATCGCGCACTGTCCCATCTCCAACGCCAAGCTCGGTCACGGGGCCGCACCGGTCGATCGCTTTCTCGCCGCCGGTCTTCGGGTGGGATTGGGCTCCGACTCGATGGCGAGCAACAACCGCATGCACATGCTCGAGGAGGCGCGCGCGGCCGTGCTCTCGCTGCGGATCCAGATGCGGTCCGCCTCCGAGCTCCCGGCGGCCCTGGCGCTCGAGCTGGCGACGCTCGGCGGAGCGCGAGCGCTGGGACTCGAGGCGCGCATCGGCTCCCTGGAGCCGGGCAAGGACGCCGACATGGCCGCCTTTCCGCTGGGTGCCGCGGCGCCCGCCGCCGAGCACGACCCAGCCGTTGCCGCCGTCTGGTCGTTAGGGAACGCCGTCGCTTCGCTCGTCACCGTGCAGGGAACCGAACTGGTGCGCGATTCGCGCATTCTT
>JBPCLX010000379.1:0-10564 GCA_051002815.1 Gemmatimonadaceae bacterium | reverse complement strand
TTCGAGAGTGACGAGCCGCCGGAGGTGTCGTACAAGGACAAGGCGGGCAAGTATCAGGCACAGCGCGGTATCACGCTTCCGAAGCTGTAACTGCGCGGGCTGCGGGACGCGCGACGCGGGACGCGGGTGTCGTTCTTCGGGTTGGGTCAGCCGAATAGTGCGCCCCCGAAGTACAGCAACACCGCGAGGGTGAGGGCGACGAGAACCCAGATGCCTGCGCCGAGGCCACCCGAGGACTTGAGCGCCGGAACGGCTTCGGCATCTTCCGGCATTTCCCCTTCCGGCTCCCCGGTGTGGCCCGTGACGTAGGAAGTCTTCTCCACGGAGTCCGCCCCGCCCTGGTTAACCTCCCTGTTGCCAAAACCGCTGGGCCCTTCGCTCGGCGTCTTCATGTCTTCCTCCTGATTGGTGGCGAAGGTTGCACCAACCGCGCCACCGCCCGCCCGCGGCTGGTGCTAATCGCTTCCGGGCGATGCCGCGCCCGCCGCTCCGGTCAACGCCGCTCGCACGTAGTCGCGATTCATGCGGGCAATGGTATCGATGCTTATGTCCTTGGGGCACGCCTCCTGACATTCGCCATGCCAGGTGCAATGTCCGAACTGCTCGATATCCATCTGCTCCACCATTCGAACAGCCCGCCGTGCACGCTCCGGCTGCCCCTGTGGCAGAAGGCCGAGGTGAGTGACCTTGGCCGCGGTGAACAGCGACGCCGACGCATTGGGGCACGCCGCGACGCAGGCTCCGCAGCCAATGCAGGCGGCGGCATCCATCGCCGCGTCTGCATCGACCTTGGGGATCGGGATGCTGTTCGCGTCAGGCGGAGAGCCGGTCGAGACGCTAACGAACCCGCCTGCCGCAATGATGCGATCGAACGCCCCCCGATCCACCACCAGATCGCGCAACACAGGAAAGGCGGTGGCGCGCCAGGGCTCGATGGTGATGGTCTGCCCATCCTTGAAGCTGCGCATGTGTAGCTGGCAGGTCGCCGTGCCTTCCATCGGGCCGTGCGCCACGCCATTGATCATGACTCCGCAAGCCCCGCAGATCCCCTCGCGGCAGTCGTGATCGAAAGCGATTGGCGACCGTTTCTCTTCGGTAAGCCGTTCGTTCAGGACGTCGAGCATCTCGAGGAACGACATGTCGGGACTGACGTCGGGAACCTCGTAACGCTCGAAAGCTCCCTCGGCGTTAGGGGCGGCCTGCCGCCATACGACCAGATTCAGGTGCATGGCGGCACTCCGACCTCGAAATGAGTGATGCGAGTTGCGAGGAAAACAGACCGGTCGCCTGAGGCAGCGTTTCTCGCGGGCACTCCCGCGTCGCGCGTCGCGCGTCGCGCACCCCGCCTCATTTGTAACTCCGCTGCGCGAGTTTTACGTACTCGAACGACAACGGCTCCTTGGTGAGAATCGGGTGCTGGTTCTCGCCGGCGAATTCCCAGGCCGATACATATGCGTACCGTTCGTCATCGCGCAGGGCCTCGCCCTCGGGGGTCTGGCTCTCCTCCCGAAAATGGCCGCCACACGATTCTTCCCGGTGCAGCGCGTCGATGCACATCAACTCACCCAGCTCGAGGTAGTCGGCGACGCGGCCCGCCCTTTCCAACGCCTGATTGAGCTCGGCGTGGCTACCGGGAACGTTCACGTCATTCCAGAACTGCTCCCGAATTTCGGGAATCCGCTGGATGGCCGTGCGCAGCCCGTCGCCATTACGCGTCATTCCGCAGTACTCCCACATCACCTTGCCCAGCTCCCGGTGAAAGGAATCGACCGTTCGTGAGCCGTTTATGCCCAGCAGGCGTTCGGTGCGCTCGCTCACGTCCCGCTCGGCGTCGGCGAATGCCGGATGCTCGGCGTCGATCTGCTCCAGCGGAGTGCTCGCCAGATAGTCGCCAATCGTAATGGGAATGACGTAGTATCCGTCTGCCAAACCCTGCATCAGGGCGCTCGCGCCTAACCGGTTGGCACCGTGGTCGGAGAAGTTCGCCTCGCCGAGCACGTGCAGCCCCGGAATGGTGCTCATCAGGTTGTAGTCCACCCACAACCCACCCATTGTGTAGTGGACTGCGGGATAGATGCGCATCGGCAGCTCGTACGGATTCTCATCTGTAATGCGCTGGTACATCTCGAACAGGTTTCCGTACCGCTCAGCGATCCGATCCCGGCCGAGACGCTTGATCGCGTCGGCAAAGTCGAGGTAGACGCCGAGCCGCGTCTCGCCGACGCCACGCCCTTCGTCGCACACCTCCTTTGCCGCGCGTGAGGCAATGTCGCGCGGTGACAGGTTGCCGAAACTCGGATACTTGCGCTCCAGAAAATAGTCCCGCTCGCCCTCGGGAATCTGTGACGGCGGGCGTGTGTCGCCCTCCTCCCTGGGAACCCACACCCGGCCGTCGTTGCGCAGCGACTCGCTCATGAGAGTGAGCTTGCTCTGGTACTCCCCGCTAACCGGGATGCAGGTCGGATGGATCTGTGTGAAGCACGGATTGGCGAACGCGGCGCCCTTTCGGTGCGCCCGCCAAATCGCCGTTGCGTTGCTTCCCTTGGCATTGGTCGAGAGATAGAAGACGTTGCCATATCCGCCGGTAGCGAGCACCACGGCGTCGGCGGCGTGCGACGTGACTTCGCCAGTGCTCAGGTTTCGCGCGACGATGCCCCGCGCGCGCCCTTCGATTAGAACCAGCTCGAGCATTTCCGTGCGCGGGAACATGCGGACGCCGCCCCTGGCAATCTCCTTCTCCAGCGCTTGATAGGCGCCGAGGAGCAGCTGTTGCCCGGTCTGGCCGCGGGCGTAGAAGGTTCGCGAGACCTGCGCTCCGCCAAAGGACCGGTTGGCGAGGAGCCCGCCGTACTCGCGGGCGAACGGCACGCCCTGCGCCACGCACTGGTCGATGATCGCCAGGCTGATCTGCGAGAGGCGGTACACGTTCGCCTCACGCGCTCGAAAGTCTCCTCCCTTTACCGTATCGTAGAACAGGCGCCAGACGCTGTCGCCGTCGTTCCGGTAGTTCTTGGCGGCGTTGATACCGCCCTGAGCGGCGATGCTGTGGGCGCGCCGCGGCGAGTCCTGAAAGCAGAAGCAGGATACGCGGTATCCGAGCTCGCTCATCGTCGCCGCGGCCGACGCGCCAGCCAGTCCCGACCCGACGACGATAACGTGATAACGGCGCTTGTTGGCCGGGCTGACCAGCTTGACCTCGAAGCGGTGCCGGTCCCACTTCTGCTCGATCGGGCCGGAGGGAGTACGAGAGCGGAGTTCCACGGATTCAGCCGCCGATGGCGTGGAAGACTGGCGCGTTCATCGGACGATCCCCAGCGCCACGGCGCCGACGATCGCAATGAAGGCGAATGTCACTCCGGCGGCGATGACTAGCGAGGCGCGACGCTTCATTGGCTCGTACGAGGGACGCGTCAAACCTAACGTCCGTACCGAGCTCCACACCCCGTGATAGAGATGCAGCCCGAGCGCGATCATGGCCACGATGTAGATCAGCGCGACCCACCAGACACCGAAGCCGGCAATCACGTTTCCATAAGCGTCGGTGTGACTGAACGACGGATGCGCGGTTCCGACGGTGAAATGCAACAGGTGATAAACGATGAATACCGCCAGCAGCGCTCCGCCCCACCCAATTGTCCGTGAGGCGAGCGTCGATGCCTGGGGGTCGCGATGCTTGTAAGCGACCGCCCGTGCGCTCCGCTGCCGGCGGGTCAGCTGCACCGCGGCCACGACGTGCAGGACAACCGCGAGCAGAAGGCCCACGCGCGCCGTCCACAGCAGATTCATGTTGCTTTTCAGGAATGCGGCATAAGCGTTGAACGCTTCGGGGCCGCGCAACACGAGGAGATTTCCCATGGCGTGCCCGATGATGAAGCCAACGAGCAGCACGCCGGTCATCGCCATCACCACCTTTTTTCCGATCGTCGAGCGCCAGACGCGAGCGAGGGCTCCCATCGCGGCCGCTACAGTTTTATCGCCGCGATCAACTCGCGCACGGCCTCGGCGCTCTTCTCGAGCGCTGCGCGCTCGTCAGGCGTGAGTTCCACCTCGAGGATCTGCTCCAGGCCGGAGCGTCCGAGCTTGCAGGGCACGCCAAGAAACACGTCGTTCAGCCCATACTCCCCGGTGAGCCACACGGCGCAGGGAAGCACCCGCTTGCGGTCGAGGGCGATCGCTTCGCACATCTGTACGGCCGCCGCGGACGGTGCGTAGTACGCGCTGCCCGTCTTGAGATATTTTACTATCTCGGCGCCGCCGTTGCGCGTGCGGTCGACAATGGCGTCCAGCCTGGCGCGATCGATCAGCTGAGACACCGGTATGCCACTCACAGTCGTGTATGAGACGAGCGGCACCATCGTATCACCATGTCCTCCGAGGACCATTGCGTGAATGTCCTCGACGGAGATCTCGAGCGCTTCAGCAAGGAAGGAGCGGTAGCGGGCGGTATCCAGCACCCCCGCCATTCCCAATATGCGTTCGCGCGGAAATCCGGTCACCTTCATCGCCACGTACGACATGGCGTCGAGCGGATTCGACACCATGACGATGATCGCGTCAGGCGAGGAATCCCGGATCTGTTCGGAGACCTGTTTGACGATGCCGGCATTGGTGTTGAGCAGATCGTCACGCGACATTCCCGGCTTGCGGGCAATGCCGGCGGTGATCACGACGATGTCCGATCCCTGCGTCTCTCCATAGTCGTTGGTGCCGACGATCCGCGTGTCGAAGCCTTCGATCGGGGCGGACTCCCACTGGTCCAGCCCCTTGCCTTGTGGTACGCCTTCGACCACATCGACCATGACTACGGTACGGGCCAGTGACTTCTCGGCCAAGCGCTGCGCTGTGGTCGCACCGACATTTCCCGCGCCGACCACGGTGATTTTATTGAGCATTGTTCTCGATTGAATGTCCGTTGGTCGCAAGTTATGGGCGCCGGGTGAGGAATGGTACTATTGGGAAGCAGGAAATAGGAATTAGGAACTAGGAATTGGGGATGGTGTGTGAAAGGGTGCTGAGCACCCTTCACTCTTCTCAAAGGCGCGGCGCTTTGCGCCGCGCGCACCTTCCCCAATTCCTAGTTCCTATTTCCTATTTCCCGGCTTCACCCTCCGATCTCCGACAGCGCCCGCAATCCTCCGATCTGCATCGCGAGCAGTTGATGCTCGAGCGGCTTTTCGGCGAGCGCCTGACGGTAGAGCGGAATGAGGTCTGCCCCCGCTCGGAGCGGGTCGCGCAGGTTGACTTCGTGGTCGCCGAACAGGCAGGTGCGAAGACGGCCGTCGGCGGTGAGCCGCACGCGATTGCATGATCCGCAGTAGGTATGCGTCATCGGCGTGATCACGCCTATCGAGCCGGCGGCCCCAGCCAGACGGTAATAGGCGGCGGGCCCGTTTCCGCGCAAGGGGCCGCCATCGGGCGCCAACGCACCGATCGCGCCTATCCGCGACAGGATTTCGGCGCTCGGCACCACGTGCTCCCAGGTCAGCTCACGCATGTCGCCCACCGGCATGAGCTCGATGAACCGAACGTGCCACGGATGCGCGAGCGTGAGCGATGCGAACTCCTCGATCTCGTCGTCGTTCACGCCGCGCATGACGACGACGTTGATCTTGATCGGGTCGAGCCCCGCCTCTTCGGCCGCCAGGGCGGACCGAACCGGATCGAAGTTCAGCCTGCGGCGCGCGATCGACTCCACCCTGTCGGCGCGGAGGCTGTCGGCGCTCATATTCACGCGATCGAGGCCGGCGGCGGCAAGCGGCGCGGCCATCGCCGGGAGTTTGACACCGTTGGTAGAGAGCGCGATGTCCTCGATCTCCGGCACGGCACGCAGCATGGAGATGAGGCGCGCGAGATCGGGGCGTATGGTGGGTTCGCCTCCCGTTATGCGCAGTCGCCGAAGACCCAATGGCGCCAGCTGCCTGACGATCTGCGTGATCTCCTCGTACGAAAGGATCTCCGATTTGGGCAGCCACGGCAGCCCTTCCTGCGGCATGCAGTACACGCACCGGAAGTTGCACCGATCGGTTACCGATATCCGCAGATACTCGATCCGGCGTCCGTGCTGGTCCTTCATCGGGAATCGGGAATCGGGAATCGGGAGTCGGCGCCGAGAGCGTGATCAGCGTAGGCATCACGGGATGTGGAATACGATTCCCGATTCCCAATTCCCGATCCCCGACCCTGCCCTACCCACTCCCGCGTGCCGTCCGCGTACTCCTCACGCTTCCAGATAGGCAGCCGGAGCTTGATCTGTTCGATGATGTAGCGGGATGCCTCGTAGGCCTGGGCACGGTGCGGGTGCGCTGCGGCAATGACGACGCTTGCCTCGCCTACATCGAGACGGCCGATCCGGTGGAGGGCGATCACGTCATCCGTATCGAATTGCGCGCAGCATTCCTGGACTATTCGCGACAGCTCGCGCCGTGCCATCGACCGGTAAGCCGCGTACTCGATGCCGGTCACGGCCCGCCCTTCGTTCTGCTCTCGTACCACTCCCTCGAACAGCACCGTTGCCCCGTTATGTGGAGCGGAGACCTCCCTCAGAATCGATGCGCTATCGATCGGCGTCGTGGTTATCTCGCTTCGCATGCGATTACCCGCCCGCCACGGGAGGGATGACGGCCAACTCATCGCCAGCACGCAGTACCTGGCCCGCATCGGCATAGGCGAGGTTCACCGCAACGAGCGGCAAGCTGGGAAGGACGGACCCGCCAGGAAGCGCGCGTAGCGCACCAATTGCATCGGCGATCGTCGCGCCGGAGTGCAAAGCGAGCTCGACCGTGGCTGTACCAAGCGCGTCAGCGTAAGAGGCAAAGAGGAGCGCGGTGACGTTCATGTCTAACTCTGGGCAGGTAGCACATTACGGGCAAGTGTCGATTGCAGAAAAGCGAAAGCCCCGCACGCGCATGGCGTTGCGGGGCGTTCGACGGCCCAGCGCAGACGATGCTACGCCGCGCTCTCCTCGTCCGAGTCGTCGTCGTCGGATTGAATAAGGTCGCCGTCCAGCGTGGCCACGAGTGCGCGCAATTCCTTCGAAGGCTTGAACACCGGAACCGGACGGGCCGAGACCTCAACCGGAGTGCCGGTACGTGGATTTCGAGCCATGCGAGTGCGTCGCTGCCGGATCTTGAACGTGCCGAATCCCCGCACCTCGATGTTTTTTCCGTCGCGGAGCGCTTCCTTGATCGCATCGAGGAATGCGTCCACTACGCGCGCGCAGTCCTTCTTCGAGATCATAGGACCTGCGGTCTGCGCTATCTGTGCTGTGACGCGCTCGACGAGATCAGCTTTTGTCATGCGAGAGGGCCTCGGAAAAGCTCGCCAGGAGGGTGGGCAGGCTCCCCGAAGGTAGGAGCTTACTTATTGACTGTCAAGAGCTTGTGCCACTTTGGGGCTTCTTCTTGGCAACCGCGTTCATGAATACGGGAAACTGCGATCTGGCGTCGTGCGGGCCGGGGGCAGCCTCTGGATGATACTGAACGGCAAAGATCGGGAGGTCGCGGTGCCGAAGTCCCTCCACGGATCCATCGTTGAGGTTCACGTGCGTAACCTCGAGCGCGGGCGCTCCCGGAATCCCCTCTTCGGTGCCGCGCACGGAGAACCCATGATTCTGCGAGGTGATCAGCACTTCGTCCGTGGCAATGTCGCGCACCGGATGATTTCCGCCCCGGTGACCGTACGGCATCTTGACGGTTTCCGCTCCGTAGGAGAGCGCCAATAGTTGATGTCCCAGACAGATTCCCAGCATTGGAACGCCGGACTCGCCGAGCGCGCGAATGATGGGTGGTGCGTAGCCAATGGCTGCAGGATCACCGGGGCCATTCGATAGAAAGAGTCCGTCGGGCGCGAGCGCGATCGCCTCGCGAGCCGGCGTGTTCGAGGGGACCACGGTGATTCTGCATCCCTGGTCCTCGAAGAGGCGCAGGATATTTCTCTTGATGCCGAAATCGTAGGCGACGATGTGGTGCGCCGACTCGGGATCGCCCCACTGGTACGAGTGCGCGGTGCTGACGCGGGAAGCCAGGTCCAACCCCTCCATTGAGGGGCAGCTTTCGAGCGCTGAGCGAGCGGCGTCATCCGGCGCATCGCCCGCGCCCACGACGCCGAGCATGACCTTCGCGGATCTCAAGTGGCGCGTGAGCTGCCGTGTGTCAACTTCCTCAAGAACAGGAACTTGAGCTGCAGCTAGCCAACTTCCGAGGTCACCAGAAGCGCGCCAGTTGGAATGTCTGTCGGATATCTCCCGGGCTATGAGCCCAGCAATTTGCGGAGCGCCCGATTCGCCGTCCTCGGTGTTGATGCCATAATTCCCGATCATTGGCGCAGTCATAACGACGATCTGGCCGCTGTACGAGGGGTCGGTGAAGACCTCCTGATATCCCGTCATATTCGTCGTAAACACGACCTCGGCTACTACCGCGCCGTTGGCGAGGGGATCGCGGAGCGCACCATGAAAAAGGGTTCCGTCCTCAAGGAGGAGGAACCCCGGGCGTGATTCGAACGGATTGCTCAACGTCAGGGCTGCTTTTCCGGGGTTTGCGGCTGCGTCGTGGGTGGCGTTACCGGCTCCAGCGGAACCGCAGTCGCGCCGCCGGTTCCTGGAGGCGGTACGGCGGGGGTGGTGGCGGCGGGCTGTCCGAATGTCTCGTCCAGTACCGACCGCGGGGTCGTGCGCTGAGTGGACAGGATGGACAGCATCAAGCCCAACGCCAGGAAGAGTCCGCCGCCATACCAGCTGATCTTGGTGAGCAGCGTCGCCTGCTGGCGCGATCCCATGAAGCTATCGGATGATGAGGATGCACCGCCGAACGAAGCCGCAAGCCCGCCGCCCTTCCCGGCCTGGGAAAGGATGGCCGTGATCAGAACGACGGCATCGATAATGAGTAGAACGAGCAGAAACCGATACATGCCTTGATGTGCGCGAGTGAATTCCCCAACCTGAAAAAGCTAGGCCTCCAGCACCGATCCATCAAGTGCGCACGATGCTCAGCCACCCTTCTGGATCGAGGCTGGCGCCTCCAACGAGGAGACCCCCTACCTCGGGCGCGGCGAGGAGCGCCGCGGCGTTGCCGGTGTTGGCGCTCCCTCCGTAAAGGATCGGGACGCGCGCCGCGGGCGCCCCTATACGGTCGTGCAGCTCGCGCCGAATGATGGCGTGCACGGCCGCCGCATCATCGGGGGTTGCCGTGCGTCCGGTGCCGATTGCCCACACCGGCTCATAGGCGATGAACATAGCGGCGATCTGCGCCGGATCGAGGGGGGCGATGCCGGCCCGGAGCTGGCGGAGCACCACGCTCTCGGTGAGTCCGCTTCCTCGCTCCTCGATCTTCTCGCCAACACACAACATCGGCTTGAGTCCGGCGCGCGCTGCGGCAATGCACTTCAGCGCCGTTTCCTCATCCGTCTCCCCGAACACGTGGCGGCGTTCCGAGTGTCCAACGAGTGCCAGCGACGCGCCCGCGTCCCGTGCCATTGGCGCCGAGATCTCTCCCGTGTACGCACCCTTGTCTTCCCAGTGTATGTTCTGCACTCCGATCAGGATGTCGGCGCGGTCCTTGAGTGCCTCGGCGACTGCCGGCACAGTGATGGCCGGTGGGAAGATCGCGACGACCCGGTCCGACTTTCGCGCATAACGTGTGACGAAAGTCCGAACGAACGCCCTCGCGTCGTGCGGACCATGGTTCATTTTCCAGTTGGCGGCGAACACGGGGCCTCGCATCATTCCTCCGCATCGTCGAGCGCGGCGACACCGGGCAGCTCTTTCCCCTCGAGGAATTCCAGCGAAGCGCCACCGCCGGTCGATACGTGGCTCATCTGCGCCTCGAGCCCCGCTTCGGCGACCGCCGCCGCTGAATCGCCGCCGCCGACGATGGTCGTAGCTCCGACAGCGGTGGCACCCGCCATCGCCGTCGCCACTGCCCGCGTTCCGGCGTCGAACGGTGGCGTTTCGAACACCCCCATCGGCCCGTTCCAGATCACCGTTCGAGCGCCGGCTATTTCGCGCGCAAATCGTTCGGCACTGCGGGGACCTATGTCGAACATTGCTTCGTCCTTCGGTATCGAGTCACGGGGGACCGTGCGCGCACTGGCGGCCGCATCGAGCGACGGCGCGACCGAGGCATCGTCAGGCAGAAGCAGCCGCTCACCGGCGCGCTCGAGCAAAGCCGCGGCCATGTCGAGCCGATCCTCCTCCACCAGTGACTTGCCTGTCTGCAGCTGCATCGCCCGAAAAAAGGTGCACGCCATTGCGCCGCCGACGATGAGTCGATCGACCTGCGGAAGCAGGTGTTCAATGACGTCGATCTTGCCCGAGATCTTGGCGCCACCGAGGATCGCGACGAACGGACGCGCTGGCTGCTCGAGCGCGCGTCCGAGGTACTCGAGCTCCTTCTGCATCAGGAGCCCTGCAACCGCCGGACGCAGCAAGCGCGCGACGCCCTCGGTCGACGCGTGCGCGCGGTGCGCGGTGCCGAAGGCATCGTTCACGTAGACGTCGCCGAGTTCCGCGAGCCGGCGTGCGAAGCCCGGGTCGTTCTTCTCCTCCTCGGCGTGGAAGCGCAGGTTC
>JBPCLX010000378.1:0-14246 GCA_051002815.1 Gemmatimonadaceae bacterium | reverse complement strand
TGGTTGGTGATGCCTATCGCGTCAGGCTGTACGCCGGCCTGTGCAATGGCCTCGCGCGCCGCGTCCACCGTGCGATCGACGATCTCGATTGCATCGTGCTCCACCCACCCCGGCCGGGGAAAGTGCTGAGTGATTTCACGATACCCACGCCCGACCACCGCGCCGTCGGCAGTGATGACGAGGCAGGTGCTCCCGGTGGTCCCCTGGTCGATGGCGAGCACGTGGCGGGTCATCTGCGCGGTATTGAGTTCGAGGTAGGCACGCGCCAAAGCTACGAAGGGGGCACGGCGCAGGCTACGCGGCGGTTCGCTCGTCGGGGCGGGTCCGGCTCCGCCGCTCGGGAAAATGCCTGTCGAGAAACCGGATCAGCGCTCGCTCTTCCGGCTGATGGGCGGTCGGCCCCACCGCATGCCGCCGCAACCTGGACGGCGTAATCGTTTCGGCCGCGTCCAGGTAGCGCGCGATGAGAATCGGATGCACGTATGCCTTGCGGCAGATCGCCGGGGTGTTTCCGAGCTCCGCCGCCACCAGCCGCACCGCCATCGCCACGTTTCGCTTGCGCGCCTGTTCGGTCTTTGCCGGACCCAGCTCGGCGAGCACGGTGGCGAACCGCAGCGTTCCTCCCCACGTGCGGAAGTCCTTTGCCGTGTACTGCGATCGGGTAATGTCGCGCACGTATTCGTTCACGTCGCGTGCCGTGAGGTTCACCCATTCCCGCCCCTTCCTGTAGCGGAACAGCCGGGCTCCCGGCGCCTTCAGAAGGCGGTCGATCGCACGCGCGAGTGCCGCGTCCTCGATCACCCGCCACTGGCGAATCGCCCGCTTGCCAGGATAGTGGAAGGTGATCAGATCGTCTTCCACCCGCACGTGGCGCCGCTGCAGCGTCGTCAGGCCGAACGTCTTGTTCTCGGATGCATAACGATCGCTACCTACGCGAAAGAACCCCTCGCCGAGCAGGCGAACCGCGATCGCCGCCACGTGCTCCCGGGACAAGTCGCCGCGCTTGAAATCATCGGCGAGCCGCTCGCGGAGGCGCGGCAGGGCGATCGCCAGCCGTCGCACACGATAGTGTTTGCGCCGCTCGCCCCGCTCCACACTCGCTTCGTGATAGCGGTACTGGCGGCGACCCCGCGCATCCCACCCGAACGCCTGGATGGCGGCGCGGGTCGATACGGCGATGTGAACATCGCGCCACGCCGGTGGAACCCGCAGCGCGCCGATGCGCTCGAGATCACGCCGCGACCGCACGGGCGTGCCGGCCGGCAGCATGTACCGAAAGCCACGTGTCTTGGTGCCGACTCGCTTTATCCATCGGGGCATGCCCCGCCAGAGGGCAAAAACGGTGCGCGCGATGTAGATTCGGCGAAGGCGGAGCCCCGTAGCGCGGCCCGCTCGCCTGCGCCGACCGGCAACGTTCAAACGCTGACTCTCCCACTTCGCCGCATGTCCTACACCTGCCTCACGATCGAGGTCGCCGACCGCATCGCCACGCTGACGATCAATCGCCCCGATAAGCTCAACGCTCTGAACGATGTCACCATCGGCGAACTGGGCGAGGCAGCGATGGCTCTACGGGAACGTTCGGATGTGGCGGGAATCTTCGTAACGGGCGCTGGGAACAAGGCGTTCGTCGCCGGAGCGGATATCTCCGAGTTGGCGGGACAGGGACCCTTGGACGGCCGGGCGCGGGCGATCCGTGGCCAAAGGGTGTTCGACATGTTCTCGCGGTCGCCCAAGCCCGTGATCGCGCTCATTAATGGCTACGCGCTAGGCGGCGGATGCGAGCTCGCGCTCGCATGCCACATGCGCATCGCATCCGACACCGCCCGGCTGGGATTGCCCGAAACCAGGCTCGGGATCGCACCCGGTTATGGCGGCACTCAGCGCCTGCCCCGGCTGGTGGGCGTGGGCCGCGCACTGGAGCTCATTCTCAGCGGCGAGATGATCGATGCAGCGGAGGCGCATCGCATCGGCATGGTCAATCGGGTGGTCCCGGCAGGCGAGCTGCGAGAGGCAGGAGAACGCCTGATGCACCAGATACTGGAGCGCGGACCGCTTGCCGTCGCCCTCAGTATCGAGTCCGTGACCCGCGGCGTGGAAATGCCTCTGGCGGAGGGACTGGCAATGGAAGCGAATCACTTCGGCATACTAGCGTCTACCGACGACATGCAGGAGGGAACGGCGGCGTTCCTGGAAAAGCGGGCGCCGGTGTTTCAGGGCCGATGATGCGAAAGCTCGCGCTGCTCGCCTGCCTTGTGTTTCCGCTGCTGTCGGTGGCGCTCGGCTGCTACCGGGACCGCGAGCGGCTCGATGTCCCGGTTCTCGAGCTCCTGCCTGACGTCGATTCCATCAGCCCTGGCGACACCATTCGCGGCGTGCTGCGCGCGACCGATGCCAGCGGGCTTATCCTGGTGCGGCTGCTCGCCGTGTACCGGCGTGATGCGCTGACGCCGTTCGTCGACACGCTGCGGTTCCGTTATGATCTGTCGGAACAGACGTCCGTACAGCTTCCGTTCGCAATTCCCATCGAGGATGTGGTCCCGGTAGGATCGCGTGTAGCGCTGCTCGCCGCCGCGTTCGATGACCAGGAATTCATGGTCGAAGTCACCGATACCCTCTGGGTCGTGCCGTGATCACGTCGGCGGCACCGGCCGCCGAAACGGTGACGCGGCGCATCTGGCTGGAGGGTGTGCGGGTGCGGGACTTTCGCAATCTGGCGTCGGTGGATATCTCGCCGGCTCGCGAGGGGATGGCTTTGGTAGGTGAAAACGGTCACGGGAAGACCAACCTGCTCGAGGCTCTCTACTACCTGCAGCTGTTCCGCTCCTTTCGCGCCGCGCGCGATACGGAGCTCGTCAGGTTCGGCGCACGCGCCTTTCACGTAAGCGCCACGGCGCACGGCGCGTCGGCCGCGCAGGTCTCGGTGGGATTCGAGTGCGCGCCGGGGCAGCGCGCCGGCGGACGGAAGCGCATTCGCATCGACGGGAGCGAGCCCGACACGATCGCCGATGCGGTGGGAGTCATACCCGCTGTGCTGTTTGCGCCGCGCGACGCCGCCATGATTGGAGGGGGGCCGTCTGAGCGGCGCCGCTTTCTGGATGTCATGCTTTCTCTGTCATCGCGACCGTATCTGCGCACGCTGCAGCGCTACCGGGCAGCTCTCGTAAGGCGCAACATCGCCCTGCGTGAGGCGCAGCGCGGTGGAGATCTCGACGCCGTCGCCGCATGGGAGCCCGCTCTCGCCGAGGCAGGTGCGGCGCTGTACAGGGACCGGGCCGCGTGGACCCTGGGCGCCGCGAAACCCTTCGGCTGGCTGTGCCAGCGGATCGGCGAACACGGCAGCGTTGAGCTCCGCTACGAATCCGCCCTGGCCGGCTCCGACGATTTGGAGGGAGCGCTCCTAGCGGCGCTGGAACGCCGCCGCTCGCTCCACGTTCGGCGCGGCGTCACCCTCGACGGCCCGCACCGCGACGATCTGGCGCTCGAGCTTGATGGCCGCGAGCTCCGCACCTACGGCTCGGCTGGACAGCACCGCACCGCGGCGATCGCGCTCCGGCTGCTCGAAGCGTCTACGCTCCGAACGGCTAACGATGCAGAGCCACTCGTACTCCTCGATGATCCATTCGCCGAGCTGGATGCGCGACGTGCGGGGCGCATTCTCGAACTGCTCGAGGACGGCGCGCGGGGGCAGACGGTGCTCGCCGTACCCCGGGAGAGCGAAGTGCCCGCGCATTTCACCCGGCTCGAGCGGTTCCGGGTCGTTGAGGGCGCGATTCAGCCGGCCGGGATATGAGCGGGCGAAGCGCGGACCGGCCGAAGCGCATTAGCGAGGCGATCGCGCGATTTTTGAGCGATTCGGGAATCGCCGAGCGGGTGGAGCAGGCGCGTGTGGTACCGGATTGGGATGCGCTCGTCGGGGCGCAGATCGCGGGGGTCACGGCGCCGCACGCAGTCACCCACGACGGAACACTGTTCGTTGGAGTCAAGTCGCATGCGTGGATGAGCGAGCTGTCGCTAATGGAACCTCAGATCATTGCCGCGCTCAACCGCGTAGAGGGGCGCGCGCCGATCAAGCGGATCCACTGGCGGCTGATGCGCGACTGACGGCACGTCGCACGTCGCATCCTGAGGTGCAGTCAGCTAAATTCATCAGGTTACGGCGCGCGTCATTCTCGCCCTTCCAGACGCGCATGCGACCGATTTCTCGCAAGGTGAAATGAGCAAATACGACGCCGGCCAAATCCAGGTCCTGAAGGGTCTGGAAGCCGTACGTAAACGTCCGGGTATGTACATCGGGTCCACCTCGGCGCGCGGGCTACACCACCTGGTGTACGAGGTTGTGGACAACTCGATCGATGAGGCGCTGGCCGGGTTCGCCGACCGGGTGGAAGTGATCATTCATGCGGACGATGCGGTTACGGTAGAGGACAACGGGCGAGGCATTCCCGTCGACCTGCATCCGACGGAGAAGATCCCGGGACTCGAGCTGGCAATGACGGTGCTGCACGCCGGCGGCAAGTTCGACAAGAACACCTATAAAGTCTCCGGCGGACTGCACGGCGTAGGCGTCTCGGTGGTCAACGCGCTCTCCGAGCATCTCAAGGTGTGGGTGAAGCGCGACGGGAAGGAGCACTACATGGACTTCATTCGCGGCGGCACGCGAACGCAGCTGAACGTGCTCCGCAAGATCCCGAAGTCCGAGCGGGGCACCAAGATCTGGTTCAAGCCTGACGCGCAGATCTTTACCGTGCTCGAGTACGATTACGATACGCTGGCGACCCGGCTGCGCGAGCTCTCCTTTCTGAACAAGGGCGTGACCATCGAGATCCGCGATGAGCGCGTGGGGCACGAGAAGGCGGAGACGTTCCTGGCCAAGAACGGGCTCCGGGAGTTCGTCGATTTCCTCAATACTACACGCAAGCCGCTGCACCCCGACGTTCCGTACATCGAGACGACTCGCGACGACGTCGAGGTGGAGCTCGCGCTGCAGTACAACGACGGCTATAACGAGAACGTGTTTTCGTTCGTCAACAACATTAACACCATTGAAGGCGGCACGCACCTTACCGGCTTCAAGACGGCAATGACGAACGTCATCAAGAACTACGCGGAGAAGGGCAACTTCCTGAAGAAGGTGGACTTCAAGCTCACCGGGGATGATGCGCGCGAGGGGTTGGTCGCTGTGTTGTCGATCAAGGTCCGTGAGCCGCAGTTCGAAGGGCAGACGAAGACCAAGCTGGGCAACTCCGAAGTTGAAGGGATAGTGCGCAGCGTAGTGCAGGAGCTGCTCTCGCAGTACATGGACGAGCACCCGCGGTGGGCCAACATAGTCGTGGAGAAGGCGGTGTCGGCGGCCCGCGCGCGCGAGGCCGCGCGTAAGGCACGCGATCTGACGCGCAAGAAAAGTGCGCTCGACGTGGGCAACCTTCCCGGCAAGCTGGCCGACTGCTCGTTATCCGATCCGCACATGTGCGAGCTCTATCTGGTGGAGGGCGACTCGGCGGGTGGATCGGCGAAGCAGGGGCGGGACCGGATGTTCCAGGCGATTCTACCGCTGCGCGGCAAGATCATCAACGTTGAAAAGGCGCGCATCGACAAGGTGCTTTCCAACGAGGAAATCCGCACGATCATTACGGCAATCGGTGCAGGTATCAAGGAAGAGTTCCAGATCGACCAGGCGCGCTACCACAAGATCATCATCATGACGGATGCGGACGTGGATGGTGCTCACATCCGTACGCTGCTACTCACCTTCTTCTTCCGGCAGATGCGCGAGTTGATCGACGCCGGCTACCTGTACATCGCACAGCCGCCGCTCTTTCGGATCTCCAAGGGCAAGGAGGAGCACTATGCCTACGACGACGCCGAGCGCGAGCTGATAATGAACCGCCTCGGCAACGGCGACGGCCGCGGCTCGCTCACGCTGCAGCGCTACAAGGGATTGGGTGAAATGAATCCCGAGCAGCTGTGGGAGACGACGATGAAGCCGGAGACGCGAACGCTCCTCAAGGTGGACATGGAGGATGCTCTGGAGGCGGAGCTCGTCTTCCAGCGGTTGATGGGCGACGACGTGGAGCCTCGGCGCATTTTCATCGAGGAGAAGGCGCGGTTCGTGCGCAATCTCGACATTTGAGTTCCCGCGCGAAGCTGGCCCTTACGAGCGTGCGTAACGCTCCACACCCTCGGCCGTGATCCGGTGCGAGATGAGGGGCAGCGGCAGTTCCGCTTCCTCGGCGATGTGAATGGCCTGTGTGAGCGCCACTCGTCCCGCGGCTACACCGGCCGGATCTCTGGCAAACACGGTCGCCAGGGGCTCACCCGCATCGACCCAATCACCGGGCTTGGCGGTAATGACGAAGCCGACCGAATGGTCGATGATCTCGTCGACTCTGGTACGGCCGCCGCCGAGCGCGACCACACCGCGACCGACGATGCGTGGATCGATAGAGGCCACGAAGCCCCGGTGGGGGGCGGTGAACAGCTCGCATTCGTCGGCCTGCGGAAGCACGGAGGGATCCTCGACAACCGCGGGATTGCCACCCTGTGCTTCGATGATCTCGGCGAACTTTGCCGCCGCCGAACCGGTGGCAATGGCAATCTCCATGCGCCGGCGTGCCTCATCCTCACTCAT
This sequence comes from Gemmatimonadaceae bacterium, assembly GCA_051002815.1. Taxonomy (GTDB): domain Bacteria; phylum Gemmatimonadota; class Gemmatimonadetes; order Gemmatimonadales; family Gemmatimonadaceae; genus JALZIF01. The sequence continues at coordinate 7,615 of JBPCLX010000378.1, read as the reverse complement.
CGCCACCCGCGCGGCAGTCAGCATCTCCGCGCCGAGCGCGTAAGTGAGTGCCATCAGATCCGGCGGACCATCGCCGCGTAAGGCGTGAATGGCCTCCTCGGTCTCGAGCGCGTTGCCACAGGCGCGACCTAACGGCCGGTCCATTGCGGTGACCAGCGCAACGACCTCGGTGTCGTGCTCGGCGCCAAGATCGATCATCACACGCGCGAGTTCGAGCACGCTCTCCAGTTCGGGCAGAAACGCGCCCGAGCCGCGCTTTACATCGAGCACCAGTGCATCCAGTCCCTCCGCCAGCTTCTTGCTCATGATGCTCGCGGCAATCAGCGGAATGCATTCTATGGTAGCCGTTGCCTCACGCAGCGCGTAGATCCGGCGGTCGGCAGGGGCGATCTCGTCAGTCTGGCCCATGAGCACGCAGCCGATCCGCTCGAGTTGCGCTCCCGCTTCACTGATGGTGAGCGCGGTGCGAAAGCCCGGAATGGCCTCCAGTTTGTCGAGGGTGCCGCCGGTATGCCCCAAACCCCTTCCGGACATCATTGGCACATGAGCGCCGCAGGCCGCCACCAGCGGCGCCAGTACCAGTGAAACCTTGTCACCTACCCCACCGGTCGAATGCTTGTCCACGCGGGGGGCGCCCTCGGGGGTCGCGACCAGTCTGGCGCCGCTCATCAACATCGCCTCGGTGAGGGCAACGGTTTCGCCACGATCGAGTCCGCGCCAGAACACCGCCATCAGCAGTGCCGCCATTTGATAATCCGGAACGTGGCCGGCTACATAGGCACGCATGAGCGCACGCCACTCGCCGGCTTCGAGCCGGCCGCCGTCACGCTTTCGCTCGATTAGGCGGTAGGCGAGCATTCGATGCGCTGAGGGGTATTTTTGAGCTTGGAGTTCGAACGCACCCGCAGCCGCCAAGGCGTCGGCGGGGGCCGTGAAGGCACTAATGTCGGAGATCGCATGAAGTTCCGCTACCTGGCTCTCGCCGCCCTGCTGGGCACCACACCGATGGCCGCCGGCGCGCAGCAAGGCGCCGAGGCACTGGTCGCCGCCGGCGACCGCGCGTTCGAGGAGCAGCAGGTCGCCGCCGCGCTCGCGCAGTTCGAATCGGCGATCGCCGCCGACAGCACGCATTACGAAGCGCTCTGGAAGGCCTCGCGTTCGGCCGTGGATCTTGCCGAATACGAGCCTGATGCGGGTCGCAAGCAGGCGCTGTTCGAGCAGGCCGAGCGCCATGCCCGCCGCGCGGTGGCGGTGAACGCGGAAGACTCCGAGGGTCACTTCGCCATGGCTCGCGCATTGGGACGCGTTGCGCTGACCAAGGGCGCCCGTGATCGCGTGCGCTATGCCACCCAGGTGCGGGCCAGCGCGTTACGCTCACTCGAGCTGAGTCCCGATCATCCCGGAGCGCTCCACGTATTAGGCCGGTGGAACGCCGAAGTGATGCGACTGAGCGGCCTCACCCGCTTCTTTGCAAAGAACCTTCTCGGCGGAAAGGTTTTCGAGGAGGCGAGTTGGGATGATGCTCAGCGGTACCTGGAACGGGCGGTCGCCGTGGATCCGCAGCGGCTGGTGCACCACCTCGGTTTGGCAGAGATATATCTCGATCTCGAGGAGAACGAGAAGGCACGCGCGCAATTGACGCTGGTTGTCAACGGCGCCGCCAGCGACTACAACGATCCACATTACAAGCGGGAAGCCAGAGCGCTAATCGAGAAAATCGGCTAGGCGATTCGTCAGGCAGGCGCTGTACTGTAACGCGGGACGCTTCGCTCGTCGCAAGACTCAAGGGGCCTCACGGCGCACGGATCGGATCCCGCGTTACCTGCACCCTCGATCGCAGCTCCGCTTTACCACCCAGCGCGACTCAAGAAATCCTCGGCCGCCCAACGGCCGCGTGCCACGCCCCTGGTCATCCCGCGGCGAACGCGACGTTTGCCGCGCTGCGCCGAGTGCCCGAGCTCCTCGCGCAGGTCGTCGAGGTGGTCTACAGCTCTCCCGCGCAGCAAGCGGGTCCGCTCCCCGATCAACTCGCGCGTCTCGTCGCCCGACCGGGGCGCAAAAAGCAGGGCGAGACCCGCTCCCAGCGCCAGCCCGAACACCAGGCCCGCCGTGGCCGCGCCGGTCTGCCGCCAGGCATCGCTGGAGAACCACTCTTCGTCCTCCTCGCTCTCTAATTCATCGTCCGCTTCCCATACTTCATCGTCCGAAACATCGTCGAAGTTCTCGTCGCTTTGACCGGCGGCCCCGGCCCCTAGCTCGACTTCATCCAAATCCCGATCATTGGGCATATCACCCCTCCACGCTGCTGGTAGGAAAATTGCGACGCCGCAGAATCCATGTAGAGACTGTGAGCGGCGTGCCACTGGTGGCCGTCGAAAAAAAGATAGTGCCTGCGTCCGACCCGGTTGGTCGGCTCACGTTCAACCTTCAAGATTCGCTCCGCCGGTTTCCGATCACCCGCCCGTCCCCTCAGCCGACCAGCCAAGGTTTTTGAATGAGCAAGAATGGTAAGACGGTTCTACTTGTCGAGGACAACGAGGACAACAGGATCGTCTATTCGACAATTCTTCAGCACTTCGGCTATACGGTATCGGAAGCGCTGAACGGCGAAGAAGGAATTGCCAAAGCGCGCGAGGAGCAACCGGATCTGATTTTGATGGACATTTCCATCCCGATCATAGACGGCTGGGAAGCGACACAGGTGCTCAAGCGCGATCCGGCCACCCGCGACATACCGATCATTGCGTTGACGGCTCACGCGCTGGCGTCGGACCGGGACAAGGCGATGGAAGTGGGGTGCGACAGCTATCTGGCGAAGCCATGCGAGCCAAAGCAGGTGGTGAGCGAGGTTTCGAGATTCATCGGGCGGGGGCATGACGGGTGAGCCGGCCCGCGCCGCACGCATTCTGATCGTTGACGATCACGAAGACAACGTCGAGCTGCTTCGCGCGCGCCTCGAATCACGTGGCTACATCTGCGTGTCGGCAAGCGATGGCGAGGAAGCGCTCGAGCGGGTAGCCGAGTGCGCGCCCGATTTGATGCTGCTGGACCTGATGATGCCGCGAATGGATGGGTTCGAAGTCGCGCGCCGGATCAAGTCGAACCCTAATCTGCCGTTCATTCCGATCATCGTCCAGACCGCGCTCGACGACGTCGAGCACAAGGTGGAAGGCCTTACCGCGGGCGCCGACGATTACATCACCAAACCCATCAACTTCCCCGAGCTCGAGGCGCGGGTGAACTCCATGCTGCGCATCAAGCGCCTTCAGGATGCGCTGGAAACAGCAAATGCGCAGCTGACGCGGCTCGCCACAACGGATGGACTGACCGGACTGTTCAACCGGGGGCACATCGAGGAGCGCCTTCTGGAGATGTTCGAGCACTCCCACCGCCTTCACGAGCCGGTGAGCTGTGTCATGTTCGACCTGGACCATTTCAAGACCGTCAACGACAGCTACGGGCACCAGGCGGGTGACGCGGTCCTCAAGCAATTCGCCGAGCTGATACTCGGCGTGGCACGCGAGGTAGATCGGGTAGGGCGTTACGGAGGGGAGGAGTTCATGGTCATCCTCCCAGGCACGGTGCTCGATTCCGCCGTGACGTTCGCGGAACGCGCGCGTCTGGAAGTGGAGCAGCACTTGTTCCGCATAGAGGGGACAACGCTTCGACGGACGGTCAGCTGCGGCGTAGCGGGGTGGCCACACCCCGGCATCGAGCACCGCGAGCATCTAGTGCGGTCTGCGGATGATGCGTTGTACGTGGCAAAGGCTCTGGGCCGTAACCGCGTTGTGCGGTTCGACAGCGCCGAGTTCCGTGCCCATTTCGAGGACGACCATGAGCATGCCGAAAGTGGCAGCAGTGCCGCACGTGCGCGGCAACGGGGATGACCCGGAGCGATTGCACCAGCGAGTTCTGGAGCTGGAGCGCGAGCGCGACCAACTCGTTGCCGTCATTGACATGTTGCAGGGCATCTCCTCGTCGCTCCACTTCGAAGAAATCCTGCAAACGATCGCCGAGAAACTGGGCAATGCCTATGGATTGGACCGGTGCTCGATCTATCTCGCGACGGACAATCGCGAAGTGCGCCTCATGGCGACGTACGAAGATCCGTCTATCCGCAACCTGATCGTGGATCTGCAGCAGTATCCCGAATTGGAGCAGGCCTTCGAATCGGGGAATACGGTGTTCATTCCCGATGCCGCCACCGATCCACGTCTCCTCCCGGTACGCGACCAACTCGAGTCTCGCAACGTCCGCTCGATCATCGTCGCTCCCATTCGCTGGCAGGGGAACACGATTGGCGCAATCTTCCTTCGGACGGAGCGCGATGCGACCGTATTCGGTGACAGCGACGTGCGCTTCTGCCAGGTAATCGCGTCGCTTACGGCCAATGCCCTGCGCAACGCGCACCGGTTCGAGCTGCTGCGGAGCGCGCGAGTGGACACGGTCCGCGCGAGCCGTTCGGCGGAGCGGGAGCGGGTGATGCTGCTGGCGCTGATGCGGCGGCTGCTCGACGGCTACATCGCAGGCCGGCAGCATCGCGTAGCGGAGACGCTGCTCGTCGACGACGACCGCAAGAGCATCGAGCGCATTGCCGAGGACACGATGACGATGCTCGGACTGCTTGGAGCTGACGCGCTGTGAGCTGATCTCCTGGTGTGCTACCTTTTGGCGGACGCGAAGAGCGCGTTCGCCATTCGGGAGAAAACCAGATGATCATCAGCCAGGAAGTAAATCGGGCGCTCAACCAGCAGATCGGACACGAGTTCGGCGCCTCCCTTCAATACGTTGCCATCGCGGCGTACTTCGACGGTGAAGGCCTGCCGGCGCTCGCCAAGCACTTCTATCGTCAGGCGCTGGAGGAGCGTGAGCACGCGATGCGGTTCGTGCGCTACTCGCTCGACGCGGACGGCACCATAGAAATTCCAGCCATTCCCGCGCCGCAGAGCGGCTTCAGCTCGGCGGAAGATGCGGTACGCCTGTCACTTGATTGGGAAATCGAAGTCACGCGACAGATCAATGCCATCATGGATCTGGCCATTGCGCAGAACGATCACATGACGAAGAACTTTCTCGAATGGTTCATTGGCGAGCAGCGCGAGGAGGTCTCGAGCATGGACACCCTTCTGAAGATGGTGCGGCGAGCGGGCGAGAACGGGCTGCTGTTCGTGGAGAACTACCTTGCGCGCGGCGAGCACCCGTCCGGCGACGATCTGCCCACCGGCGCCTGACGACACACGGCACGCCGGCCCGGCGCACCCGTCTTGATGCATGCCCGACTCGGATGACACGCTAGCCGTACGGGCGGCCGAACTGCGCCGGCAGCTGGACCGGGCTAACCATCAGTATTACGTGCTCGATGCGCCGGAGATCTCCGACGCCGAGTACGATCTGCTGTTCCGCAAGCTGCGCGACCTCGAAGCCGCGCATCCGGAGTTGCGGACACCCGACTCTCCCACCCTGCGTGTCGGGGCACCGGTGCAGTCGCAGCTCGCCAAGCACCCGCACCTCTCGGCGATGCTCTCGCTGGGCAACGCGTTCTCCGACAAGGAGCTCGCCGACTGGGAGTCGCGAGTCGTCAGGCTCACCGGGGACGAAGTGCACGCGGACGGATATACCGCGGAGCTCAAGATCGACGGTGCCGCCGTGGTGCTCACCTACGAGCATGGAGTTCTGGTGGCCGGCGCGACGCGCGGGAACGGCACGATCGGCGAGAACGTCACCGCCAATCTTCGCACGATCCGCGAGATTCCTCTGCGTCTGGCCACCGATGCTCCTCCACCCAGGATCGAGATTCGAGGGGAGGTCTACATCCCGTTCGACGCGTTCGAGCAGCTGAATGTGGAGCGGGCTCGCGACAACGAGCCGCTGTACGCCAACCCGCGAAACACCGCCGCCGGATCACTCAGGCAGCTCGATCCCGCCACGACAGCGGCGCGCCCGCTCCGCTTTTTCGGATTCGGCTTCGCGGTGCCTCCCGGAGCGCAGCTTCCGGTGCGGTCACAGTGGGAGCTGCTCGAACTGCTGGAGTCATGGGCGATTCCCGTCGAGCCGCACCGTCGGCGGTGTGCCACGCTCGACGAAGTGGCGACCTTTGCGCACGAGGTGGAGCAGACGCTTCGCGCTTCGCTCAACTTCGGCATCGATGGCGTGGTGGTGAAGGTCAACGCCTTTCGTCTGCAGGATGAATTGGGAATCGTCGGAGGTCGCGAGCCGCGATGGGCAATCGCCCGAAAGTTCGCGCCCGACATAGGCGTCACGCGGCTCGTCGACATCCGGGTCAACGTCGGGCGTACCGGTGCCCTGAATCCGTACGCGATGCTGGAGCCGGTCGAGATCGGTGGCGTGGTCGTCAAGCTCTCGACTCTGCATAACGCGGACCTGGTGCAGGCCAGGGACCTGCGGATCGGTGACTGGGTGCAGGTCAAGCGCGCTGGCGAAGTGATTCCTCAGATCATTGCGCCGCTCCCCGACCGGCGGGATGGATCCGAGCAGCCGTGGCAGATGCCTGACAAATGCCCTGCCTGCGGCACGCCGGCCGAGAAGTTTGCCGACGAGGTGGCGGTGTACTGCACCAACGTCGCCTGTCCCGGCCGGCAGCTGGAGGGACTGGTGCACTTCGCCTCACGCGGAGCGATGGACATCCGCGGACTCTCCTACGCTCGGATAGCCCAGCTGGTGGAGGCCGGGCTCGTGCACGATGTGGCGGACATTTTCACGCTCGATGCAGCGCAGCTCGTGGAGCTGGAGCGCTTCGCGGAAAAGAGCGCCGAGAATCTCGTTGCCGCCATTCAGGAGGCCAGGTCCCGCCCCCTCGCCCTGCTGCTCAACGGCTTGGGCATAAGGCACGTGGGCTCGGGCGCGGCCCAGCTCCTGGCCCGGCACTTTGGTACGCTGCCCGCGCTCATGACCGCCAGCGCCGATGAGATCGCCAGCGTCCGCGGTATCGGAGGGACCATCGCCGGCGCCGTTACGACCTACTTTGCCAACCCGACTACGATCAAGCTGGTGAGGAAGTTGGAAGCGCTCGGGGTTAACTTGACCGAGCCACGCCAGGCGGCCGCCGGCGGTGCCCTGTCAGGACGCACGATCGTCATCACGGGAACACTTCCCAGCCTATCGCGAACCGAAGCAACGGAGCTGGTGGAAGCACAAGGCGCACACGTCACGAGCTCGGTCTCGAAGAACACGAGCTTCGTCGTAGCCGGTGAGAACGCGGGTTCCAAGCTGGACAAGGCGCGGAAGCTCGGCGTCGAAACGATCGACGAAGCCGAGTTGCTGCGACGAGTCGGACGAACATGAGGCAGATTCGATAAATGGTTCCATCCTTCGATCTACGATCGCAACACATGGTCGCGCTCACCCGCGCCTCGTTCCATACACTGCGCGCGGCACTCCTGCGAGACGGTGATCTCGCTGGCGCCACGCAGTTGCAGGACGCGGGGTACGCCGGCGGTGAGGCGCTCTATTCGTCGTTCCGCGATTGGGCCCGCGCGCGTGGCGACACCGAGGCTGGCGAGTTGTCTACCGAGGCGTTCGGGACGTTGGCCTCGGAGTTCTTCCGCGAAGCAGGTTGGGGCTCGTTCGAGCTTGCAACTCTGCAGGAGGCCGCGGC
>JBPCLX010000377.1:0-3477 GCA_051002815.1 Gemmatimonadaceae bacterium | reverse complement strand
AGGATATCGTCGTCGGCGATGCCTCGGCGACCATCTGGCTGCTCGCCGGCGCGGTGGCGCTCGTAATGCTGATCGCCATCGCCAATGCGGCCACGCTCCTGATCGTGCGAACAATGTCTCGCGAATCGGAGCTGTCCGTTCGTGTGGCGCTCGGCGCCGGCCGTGGGCGGATCGTGCGACAGCTGTTGACGGAAAGCGCGGTGCTATGCATTGCCGGGGGCGCGATCGGAACCCTTCTCGCGGTTGGTTCGCTCGGCGCGATCGAGCGGATCGGCGGCGACATGCTGCCGCGCCTTCACGAGGTGGAGGCGACCGGACGCGTCGTGCTTCTGGTCATGGTTCTGTCTCTGCTGGCCGGTGTGGTGATCGGGCTGGCGCCGCTCATCCGGGTTCCTAACGCAGGTTCGGGCGGACTGCGCGCACGGACACGGGGAGGAACCGACCGCGGAGGGGTCGTCCGCCTCCGCGAGATTTTCGTCATCGCGGAGTTCGCGCTTGCGCTCGCCGTCGTCATCGCGGCGACACTCCTCGTCGCCAGCCTGCAGCGTCTGTCGGCGGTCGATCCGGGGTCACGGACCGACGGCGTTCTCGCCGTTCGCTTATCGCTTCCAGCGGCGGATTACCCCACACCGGAGCTGACGCTCGCGTTCTATCAGGCGGTTGAGCAGCGGATCGCAGCGCTTCCCGGGGTGCTAGCGGTGGCGGTGACGATGGCGGTGCCGCCGAACCGGCTCGTCATGACCAATCCGGCGATGCCGGCCGGCCGGTGGCGCCTGGTGAAGACGTCCCGGCGGTCGAAGAACTGCTCGTCTCCCCGGACTACTTCCGGACCATGGGCATAACGCTGCGCGAGGGACGATCGTTCACTCCGGACGATCACGCGGACGCGCCGCTAGTCACGATCGTCAACGAGGAGATGGCTCGCCGGTTCTTCCCGGGGGCATCGGCGATCGGCGAACAGCTGCAGTTAGGCAATCCTGATCCCGCTTCACCTCGGTACGAGATAGTCGGTGTAGCGGCCAACGTGAAGTACCAGGGACTGGACATGAGCGTCGAGCCGACAGTATATGTGCCATACGCACAGAACGCGTGGTGGCGAACAATGTATCTGGTCGTGCGTACGGTCGGCGAGCCGGCTGAGTTGGTACCGCGCGTGCGCACCGAGGTGGCGGCGGTCGATCCGCGAATCCCGCTTCAGGAAGTCAGCACGCTCGATGCATTGATGCACGACTCGATGAACGCGCCCAGAGTGCGCACCGGACTGCTGGCCGGCTTCGCGGCGATCGCGATGATCCTGGCAATGACGGGAATCTATGGCGTAACGGCCTACGCCATTGGCCAGCGCCGCCACGAGATGAGCATTCGCATGGCGCTGGGTGCGCGACCGGCCTCGGTCCTGGGAATGGTGTTGCGCTCAGGGCTCCGGATGGCGGCGATCGGCGCCGCCATCGGTATTGGCATCGCACTCGTCCTGGGCCAGGCGATGGCGCGATTCGCCTTCGGCACCGAGCCGACGGACACAAACGTCCTCGCCACATCTACCGTGGTGTTGATGCTCGGAGCGTTGGCCGCCACTCTGGGTCCCGCGCTGCGCGCGGCTCGCGCGTAGCCCGCCGATGCGTTGCGTGCGGCTTGAGCGGGCGCGGAAAGGCGTGGCGCATCGAGACCTGGAGTTTTCCCGGCTCTTGTGAGAGGTGATCATAACGTTGTACCCTCGGCTACATTCCTCGTGAGATCGTCGATTCAGGAATCCACCATCGCTCGTGAGGCAATCGTGACGCCGCGCCCCTGGGTTCTCGCCGAGTCCACCTTTTCGGTGGTGGACCAGACGCCCTATGACGTTGCCCTGCTGCCGTGGGGCGCCACCGAGGCACACAACCGGCATCTGCCGTACGCCACCGACAACATCCAGGCCGAGCAGATCAGCATTCGAGCGGCGGAGCTGGCCTGGCGGGACGGCGCACGGGCAGTTGTGCTGCCATGCGTGCCCTTCGGTGTGAACACGGGGCAGCTCGATATCAAGCTGTGCCTCAACATGAATCCGAGTACACAGGCGGCTCTGCTCACCGATCTGGCCGATTCGTTGGAGCGCCAGCGGATCCGCAAGCTCGTCATAGTCAACGGGCACGGCGGCAACGATTTCAAGCAGATGATCCGAGAGCTCCAATCGCGCACGAGTGTGTTTCTTTGCGCGGTCAACTGGTATGCTGTGGAGGATCCGCGTCCCTTTTTCGATACGCCAGGCGATCACGCCGGTGAGCTGGAAACCAGCGTGATGCTGCACATCGCTCCGGAGCTGGTTCGGCCGCTCGATGAGGCGGGGCCAGGCCATGCCCGGGCGGCGCGCATAACGGGAATGCGCGAAGGCTGGGCCTGGGCTCCGCGGCCGTGGACCAAGGTCACCTCGGATACCGGTGTGGGGGATCCATCGGCCGCCACGGTGGAAAAGGGAGAGCGCTACACTACCGCGGTCACGCGCCGGATCGCCAATTTTCTAGTCGAGCTCGCGGCGGCGGATACCGGCCGACTATACGAATAGCTGTGGCGCAGGCGGCACCCCGGCCCCATACTCCGGGCAGAGCTATTTCAAGGCGAGAATGACGGACATCCTGAAGGCTCCTGGCTCTGCGACTGCCACGGTCACCGGCGACACCGAGCGCCAGCTCGACGACCCGCCGGAGAACCTGTTCTCCATGCTCGCAGCACGGGCGCGCGGGCACCGGCCTGCACACCTCTGGGGCGCCGCGCTTTTTGGCGCGGCGGACGCGGCGTTCATCCTGATCGCCTATCCAGCGGCGTGGTCGCTCGCCTGCGCTTCAGTTGCGCTCTGTACTTTCGGCGTGTGGGGACTGGCCGACGATGCCTTGCTCGGCGACCCGTACCGTGAGCCTGCGCCGGTGAGCCGTGTGGTCGTTCGCGCCGTGCGTGCCGTCGCGCTAGGGATCGGCGTATTGGCCGCCAGTGCCGCTGCCTTTGGACTCATGGCGGCAGCGCTTGGAAGTCTAACGCTCTGACCCCCGCATTCCACCCGTCCGACGCTCAAAGTGGTCGTCAGGCATGCGCGGCTGGATCCGCGCACGGCAGACGAGTCGGTAGTCGGGGTCTTCCGGGATTACAGTGGCTAGTTCCCGAGCTGCGGATCGTGCGACAAGCGACGTTGCGGCAGTACTCCCGCATTCTAACGCGGAGGGCGCGGAGGTTACGCGAAGGGCGCAGAGAGTACGGCGTAGCGACTACGTCTTCCTCGTTGCCTCCGCGAACCTCTGCGTTAAAATTGGGTTCACCGCGGATTTGAGTGCACCAGATTCGCGAGATGGAAAGACCAACCCTTCCTGTCACGGTGCGTGCCAGTACTCCCGGTGTCGAAGGTCTCGCCCTTTCTGACATCAAGGTCGAAGGGTGCGACAGATGAGGCGGATTGGGCGGATCAGCGCTGATCGGTCTCATGTAAAAGCAGGAGTCGAATGTCGTAGGGTA
>JBPCLX010000376.1:0-2879 GCA_051002815.1 Gemmatimonadaceae bacterium | reverse complement strand
CTTCTCTACAAGGGCGAGCTAGCCGTCGATTCGCTCATGACGGCTGCGGATTCGAGCGATGGCGTTCAGGATGCCACCGTCGGTTACGGAATCGGCAACTGGCACCTGTACCACGGCCGGACCGCGGAAGCAAGACAAACGTTCGAGCGCGTCGTACGCGGTACTCAGTGGGCCGCGTTCGGATTCATCGCCGCGGAAGCGGAACTCGCGCGTCTGCGGCGCCGCTGATATGGTGGCTGCCCCGATTGGTACACGCCTTGCCCACTGTTACGGGTCACGCCCGCGGCGACCGCGTGGCGTGCTTCCGGAGATCTGCTCATGCGCCAGTTCCGTGTGTTGGCCCGTGCCATTGGCGCGTGCCTCGCCGTGCTCATCGTCGCCGCCGTCGACGTCACCCCCGCTTCGGCGCAGTACTTCGGCCGCAACAAGGTACAATACGAGTCCTTCGACTTCAGGGTGATGGAAACGGATCATTACGACATCCACTTCTATCCGGCGGAGTCACTTGCGACAGCCGATGCGGCACGGATGGCCGAGAGATGGTACGCGCGGCTGTCGAACACCCTGCAGCACGAGTACACGAAGAAGCCGCTCATTTTTTACGCCAACCACGCGGACTTTCAGCAGACTAACGTGATAGGCGGCTTCATTGAGCAGGGTACCGGAGGCGTAACCGAGGCCCTGCGCACTCGTGTGATCATGCCGTTCACCGGCGTGTACGCCGATTTCGATCACGTGCTCGGCCACGAGCTGGTGCACACATTTCAGTACGACATTGCCTTTGGTCCGCAGGCAGGAGGTCTCCGCGGGCTGGGCGAAGTGCCGCTCTGGGTCATCGAGGGGATGGCCGAGTATCTGTCGGTAGGGCGCGAGGATCCTCACACGGCCATGTGGCTGCGCGACGCACTGCTGCGCGACGACCTGCCGCGCATCGAGCAGATCGGCCGCGACGCACGCTACTTTCCCTACCGATACGGCCAGGCGGTGTGGGCGTTCATCGGCGGACAGTTCGGCGACGCGGCGGTCCCGCAACTCTTCCGGGAGTCCATCCGCCGCGGTTTCGAAGCGGGGGTCGTGCGCACGCTGGGCATGACCAGCGATACGCTTTCGGCGCGCTGGCATCAGGCCATTCGTGATGCCTATCTACCGGCAATGGCAGGCCGAACGGCGCCCGATTCGCTGGGACGCCGCGTACTCGGCGAAGGTGGTGGAGACAGAGAGATGGATATCTCGCCGGCGCTCAGCCCTGATGGCAGTAACGTCGCGTTCTTCTCGGGCCGCGGCCTGTTCACCATCGACCTCTATGTCGCCGATGCAGAATCGGGACGGATCATTAAGCAGCTGAGCAGCCCGAACGTGGATCCGCACTTCGACGCGCTCAGTTTCCTCAGTTCGTCAGGCACATGGTCTCCCGACGGGCAAAAGCTCGCCTTCGTGATTTTCTCCGAGGGCGATCAGGAGCTCGCCATCTACGATCTCCAACGAAACGGTATCGAGCGGCGCATCAAGATTGCCGGCGTAGATGCATTGACCGATCCGTCGTGGGGACCGGGCGATCAGATAGCGTTCTCGGGTTCGGAAGGCGGCATTAGCGATCTCTATGTTCTCGATCTCGCAACCGATCGGGTCGAGCGCCTTACTAGCGATCGTAATGCCGATATTCAGCCCAGCTGGTCCCCGGACGGTCGCTCTCTTGCGTTCGCGACCGACCGCGGCCCGATAACGGACTTTGCACGGCTCACATACTCGTCCATGGGCATCGCGACGATCGATCTGGAGACTCGCCAGATTCGTCAGCTGCCGGTGTTCGAAGGTGCAAAGCACATCAATCCGCAGTATTCCGCCGACGGACAGTCGCTGTTCTTCATCAGCGACCGTGAAGGGTTCAGCGATGTGTACCGTCTGGCGCTGGCCGACGGCAGCGTGTATCAAGTCACTCGACTCGCTACCGGCGTGAGTGGCATCACCGCACTGGCTCCCGCGTTATCGATTGCCCGCGAGAGCGGTACACTGATGTTCTCCGTGTTCGACCGCGGAGGCTACACGATCCGCCGTCTGGAGGCGAGCGAGGCGCAGGGTGTACCTGTGCCGGCCGGCGCCGGCCGGCTGGACGTAGCGGGACTTCTTCCGCCATTCAATCCACCAGGCCGCAGCACAGTCACTGCCTATCTGGAGGACCCGGTCGCCGGACTACCCGCGCGTACGGAATTTCCGATCCGCCCTTACGACGCATCGCTGAGCCTCGAATACGTCGGCTCTCCGGGCGTCGGTGTCGCCGTCAGCAGCTCGGGTGGAGCTGCCGCCGGTGGCGCGGTCGCCGGCTATTTCGCCGACCTGCTCACCAACAAGGTGGTCGGCGCCACGCTCGCCGCCGGCGGCAGCTTCAAGGACATCGGCGGTGAATTGTTCTATCTGAATCAGAAGGGACGATGGAATCTGGGTGTGAGCGGATCACATGTGCCTTACCTGAGCGGTGCCTCACGACTCGTCGATACCACTTTCGATGTCGGAGGCCAACCGACGCGTGGCGCTATCGTGGAACAGTTGCTTCAACGCGTCTACGTGGATCGTGCGACCGGCTTTGCGCAGTATCCCTTCTCTCAGACGCGGCGATTCGAGACGAGCATAGGATACATGCATCTGGGCTATGACTTCGACATCGATCGCTATGCAGTGATCGGCAACCAGGTGGTGGGCGAGTCGAACGAAGATATCGACGCACCCCCGGGGCTCAACCTTATCGAGGGCTCGTTGGCTCTCGTCGGCGACTATTCGTTCTTCGGTTTCACCTCGCCGGTCGCCGGAGGACGCTATCGCTTCGAGATCGCGCCAACGACGGGATCGCTCACCTTTGGAACGCTGCTCGCCGATTACCGCCG